>JAPLUS010000030.1 GCA_026397495.1 Candidatus Zixiibacteriota bacterium
TGATCATCATTCAAGCCGTCAAGGCCGACATCCTCTCCCGGATCCAAAAAGTTCTTCCTTAACCCACTACTACTTATCTTGTTTTCAGTATCCAAAGTATTGTTGCCATTAACATCTTCAGAAATCATCCCCAGATCAATATGAATAATCCCTTTGTCACCCTGAAGACGCATCTCCAGCAATTGGGAGCGCTGCTGATTGGCCGCACCGGCCGGAAGATAGCGCATAATCCCTCCCCAGGTACTGTCCTTGGAAATATTCACCGTATCAATTCTTTGCAACAGAGCATCATTACTGCGGCGGTCAATAAGCAAGGGGTTGAATTCCAGCCAGAGTGTCTGAGTCCCCTGGTCGCCAGGTTTTGTCTGAAGGTCCCAAATCGTTTCCGTGGAAACTTCTTTGTAAGGATTATACCAAATCATTTTGGCCCGTACATTACGATCAGTCAAACCAATCGGTTTGGAGGAAAGAGTCCAGTTTCCCCTGAGTATCCCCAGCGAATAGGGATCCCGCCCACCTTCAAAATCATCAAGATAGGCCACTCCATCTACATTGGGATTGGGATAAGAACGCGCCACTTCGGCAGAAATCTCCAAACTGGAACCTTCTTCAGTCGAGTAGAAGGGGAGAATATTGGCTGCTTTGGAAAGAAAATTGGGTCTTAGTTTAAAGCGGGTATCGGCATCCCAGACAACTGTTCGGGCTGTTTCCTGACCGATTTTGGGGCGCCGCTCAGTGGCTTTATCGGATTTATATAGAAATGTGGAACCGACTTTGAAGTCGTCGCTAAACTGATACTCGCCGCGAACACCAAACAGAGTCTTTTTCTCGGCCATAATAAATGGTGAATATTCATATTCAATATTAATACTGGCATTGGGGTCCATGGCCTCCTGGGTGAGAAAAGTAACCTGCCCGAAATCATATTGAATATTATAGTCTTGACCCCTGACAAGTTGACGCCCATTAAGCGTAACCCGCTCTGAACCTTCCAGGATATTGGCACGCCCAAGACTAATCTCCGCCGACCGGCTTTGATTGGATATTTCAATATAATATTTGCTAGGTATATAGCTGCTATTTTCGTAAGCATAGATTTCCGGAACTATGGGGCTCAAGACAGTAGTGTCAAGGGCATTTGAATCAGGAGCGAATGGCTTTCTATCAGGAAAAATAAGAAGCCCGCGCCCCATATCAATCAAACCGGCTCGACGAATATCAACTAACCCATCGGGACCCGCTTTCCCCTCCTGATCAAATTTATCAAGACCCAAAATCCGTATATAGGGTCGACCATTTTGATTGTCCAGATTTTCAAGCAAGCCCTGCGTACCCTCAGAACCCTTGAAGACATTTATTTGAAGTCCCTCGCCAATATTGCGATCTCCGAGATCATAGACATTTCGCCACATATATTTCCATGTAACCTGCGAGGAATCCGGCTGATGACGCCTGATCAACTTAAACTTATATGGTTCAGAGGATGTATTACCAATACTATCAATTGTTCCATTAGCCCGCCTAATTGTCATCCTGACACCAATATCATTATTAAAGTTGCCGGCATAAGAGTTATCAAATAATATCCAATGCTGCGTGGAATCCGTGGAGTAGTTGCCCTCATCTACAAAATAGCTGCCCTTATACTCCGTTGCATAGGCAGATACCGACTCAGCCGAATCACGCAAAGTGTCATCGGGATGAACATAAAAATTAGCCTCTCGCCCGATTGAGATGCTGTCAGGACTGCTGGTAAAAACCTCTATAGTTTGAATGACATCCCCTTTTTGAAAATCACCCGGACCCCCCAGGTCAAATATTTTCCCCTGCGCATATTGATAGTCGCGGAGATATTTCTTGGAACTGGCCGCACCGGCCGTTATGGAGCTTCTTTCGGTAGTTCCTTTTTCCTGGCTGGCGATAGCCGTCAGGGTCAGATTGCCGACCTGCGCCTGGGTTTTCACTCCAAATAAACCCTGAATTCGCGAACTATATCCCACAAATTGAGTGTTGGGAAGTGAAAGGGTGGTATTGCCTGCTTCAATACTCTTGATGATATCATCTTCCTCACCCTTATATCTCAATATTATTCTATTAGCCAGCGGAATGTCGGTTTTTGAATCCTGAGAAACTGCCACCGATATTTTTGAACCGATTGTACCGTTTATGTCAAAGCGAGAGACCTGTTCCATATTCAAGGAAGGGAATTTGCTTTGACGGTAGGTAGCTGTTGAGGCCTGGTCGTTCCACTGCGAACTTCCGGAAAAAGAGATCTGATGATAGCCCGAAACTTTCAGTCCCGCACCGCCTTCTCCAAAGAGAGATTCTATGGCCTTTGATTTAAGCGGAATATTGACCGAAAGGAGTCCCCCCTCTTTCTGTTTTTGTTCCTTGGTTAAAG
>JAPLUS010000152.1 GCA_026397495.1 Candidatus Zixiibacteriota bacterium
TTTGCCGTTCGGAAAAATCCTGAAGCCATCGGGTAATCCTTCTCTTTTAAGGCCAGCATGGCTTTATAATACGCCTTTTCGGTATCAGTCAGCATTCTTAATACCCAATTTACTCTTTTCGATTTCTTTTAAACGCCGGGCAAAGGGTCCGATTTTGTAGCCCTTTATTTTCAGATAATAGATAATTGAACCCGCCAGATGAATAAACATTGTATCTTCTTTGGCCTCGGCCGATTTTAAAATATCCTCAAGGAGAGTCAAGAGATGCTCGCCTTCGCGAAGGTTATATCCAAGGTATTCATCTTCCTTTTTGACCAACTCTGTAAACTTCTCGGCCACACCTGACTCTACCGGCGGTGACTTCACTTGCAACACTAATTTCCTTCTGGGTATAACCCCTTCCGTTCGCCAGCGCTCAATTTCACTGGAAAGCTTCTGCGACTCCGGATTGGAGCTCACCAGGCCACTCTTAATCTCGCCTAAAAGGTTGGCAATGGTTGACACTTCTGTTTCTCTTAATGTCCCTCGTGCCGTCAGTCCCTGGTATTTGGCCAGCCAATTGCCCAGCTGATGATTGATAAACCGGCCGCGAAGTGAATCTCGTGCAATATCATCAAGGGAATCAATCCCTCTGGAAATTTCAATTGGCCCAAGCTCATATTCGACTGCCTTGGTCAAAAATTGCTCCAGGGCGGTATCCAGTTTCCGTAATGTCTGTAAACGGGTCAGGATGGTATCTCCATTGATTGAAGCGGCTACCCTTAGGATTTAAGTTGTTTCTTTAGGGTTCACCGGTGTGGAATTCCTCAAGAATTGAAGGGTTGTTCGCTCGGTACTGGTATTTTTTGATTTGTCCGCTAAATATTCCTCAAGAAGTCCCGTAACCCGTTCTATCATAGCGGTCAGGTTGTCCTTTTCGGGAGTCTTTTTGTCGGCGACAGTCACCAATCCGGCCAGTTTCAAAGCACCCAGTTTTTGCAGCGCTTCTATACGCGGCAATTTGGAGACGCCGGCTATCTCTTCAATTGTGCGTCGACTATCAACCAAAGCCAAAAGATTCCATTCGTCGGAATGAAGGGAAAAATCAGTCCGTCTTTCTGATGAGGTCGGCGCAATGGCGAGGATGGTTTTTAGGTCAGGCAGGGCTTCCTTTATATGATTTAATTCATCGATCCGTCGAAAACCCTCCAGAATAGCATTTTCCACCGATATATTGACGGTGATCTCTTCTTCGGTGGGGTACTGATTCTCATAAAACTTGAAAGAGCCTGACTCCCATGACAATAGTGAATAAATCAGCTCTTCCACTTGGTTCTTGACCACCTGCTCCAAATTTCTTTTCTGAATATACCCTTTTTCGATTAGAATTTGCCCTAACCTTTTGGAGCTTTGAGTCTTGGCCTGAGTATTGACAGCGTCATTGAGTTGGTCAAGCGTAATCTCCTCTTTTTCACGAAGGAGTTCACCTAAATGATACGTTTTACGGGGTCCATATCCATAGATGATTTTCCCCTTCTTAAAATATATCATTACAATATCGTCGTCCTTCTGAATCCCGAGAGTACCGGTCTTTTGGCTGTTGGCAATAAGTTGAAATATCTCAGGCAATGTAAACCGCCCGATTTTCCCCTGTAAATCTTGATCCATTATTTCTCCAAGCCTGTGTTTACATAGAAATATAAAATTTATTTTTTCTTTTTCAAAGAAGAAATTTTATCTCATTGGACAATCAAAATTATACCCCCCGACCGGATTCGCTTAAAATGATTTAAAGCACTAATCCTCTTTGGTGAGGAAAAACTATTTGACATTCGTCCTTATCAGTGCCATATTAATAGGTCGTTATTAAATATTCTTTTCGCTCTTTAGAAGAAATTCAACAACGATTTATCCCAAATGCTGTAATCGGAGGGAAATGATGACCTTCAGTATGAATTTTACTATAGAAGCTGATCTCGACCGCCGACTTATTAGGGAAAAAATCTATGGTATATGGAAAGAGGAGACCGCCATCCTATATCATGAGGAGTATAAAAGAGTCGCTGAGCCATTGGTCAAAGAAAAATGGGCGAAGCTGGTTGATTTGAGCAACTGGAAATCGTCATATCCGGAAGTGGTTGACCGTATTGGTCGGCATCTCTGCTGGTGTGCGGAAAACGGGATGGTATGGTCGGTAAATATTATTGATAATCCGGTTACCATAATGCAATTGGAACGAATGTTTGCCATCGGGGGAACTTTGGGAATCAGCAAAATGTTTAGAACTATAGCTGATGGCGACAAATTTCTAAAAGGAAACGGCTTTTAAATTCTGGGGAAATAGCGATTCCATCGCTATACTTGCTAGTTATTGGTACATCTAAAATATTTTTTAGGAGGATAGGGGAGTCCATATATGACTTTTAGTTTGAATTTCACAATTGAGATTGATTCTGATCGCCAACTGGTTAAATCGAAAATCTATGGGATATGGAAAAAAGAGACAGCCGAGGAATATCATCAGGAATTTGCAGAAGCGGCGAAACCTTTGCTAAAAGAAAAGTGGGCCAAACTAATTAATTTGGGGAACTGGAAGAACTCTTATCCTGAAATAAATATCATTATTGGTGAACATATCCGCTGGTGCCATCAAAATAACGCCGTCTATTCCGTTTATGTCGTTGATAACCCGGTAACAAAGAATCAGCTAAAAAAGATGATTGCCCATAGCGGATTGCCAAATGCCAACAAAATCTTTCGAACTGTGGCCGAGGCCGAGATTTTCCTTCAGCAGAACGGTTTTTGAATTCCCCTTTTAAGTATTTACCAAATCATTTTAATCCATCCAAATTAATTATAACTACTCCGGCCTTATCCGATTATATTTACTCTGGTTTATGCCTAATATTTTACGTCAGTTTGGAAAAAATATCCTGACCGGCGGGGCCAGTCTTGCGGTTCGGATGGTTTTGGTTTTCCTCGTAACCCCTTTATTAATCCACACCCTCGGTAACGATCTCTATGGTGTTTGGGTGCTGATATTTTCCATTATCAACTATATGACTATCTGTGATTTTGGTCTTCAGCAGGCGCTGGTTCGATTTATCTCTAAGTTCTTGGGATTGAACGACTATCAAAAAATAAATTCTGTTCTCAATACTGCCTTTTCGGTCTATGCACTGGTGGGTATGTTGGTAATTGCTATGGCCGGCATTCTCTCTCTATTTGTTATGGAGAAGTTCCATATTCCAGCACAATATCTAACTGATGGGAGGACAGCGCTTTTCATTATTGGCCTTAATACGGCTCTCAATCTAATTTTATTTTCGTGGGGTGGGTCTCTGGGGGCTTTCCATCGGTATGATATCGCCAATGGAATTGCAATTGTCGAGGATATTGTTCGCACCATTGCTATTGTCGTCATGCTCAAAAGCGGCTATAGTATTGTGGCTCTATCACTGGTTTTTTTGATATTCAGTTTTTTCCGTTTAACGACCGCCGCAGTATTTTTGAAAAAACTTCATCCTGCAATCAGATTGAACTTCCGACTTATAAACAGGGAAACTCTGCGAATGCTTTATGGATACAGCTCCATTAGTTTCCTCATTTCCGTGGCTTGGCTTTTTATTGCCAGCACAGATAATGTTATTATTGGGTACTTTCTGGATACGGCTTCGATCGCCAAATATGCCATTGCCATTGGATTTGTGGTTGCCCTGCGGAGCCTGATTCATACCGTCACCATCCCCTTGCAACCTCTTATAAGTCACTACGATACGATTAAAGCAAAGGATACGATCACCTCAATCTATACTAAGGCTACGACCTATCTCTATTTTTTAACCTTTGCCGTCGCCGGCGGGACGCTCATTTTTGCCGACCCTATGATTAAATTATGGATTGGTTCCGGATATGAATCTTCAGCCACTCTACTCAAAATTCTCATAGTGCCGGCGGCAATATATCTGCCATCCGCGATAGGTGAGGCAATTCTCTATGGGATAGAGCGGCATAAAAATTTCCTCCATATCATCCTGGTTGAGGGGGTTCTCAATCTAAGTTTAAGCCTTCTTCTGGTCCAGAAGTATGGGATGTATGGTGTCGCCTATGGCACCATTATGGCTCAGGTCATTGTCTATCTGTTTATTATGCCATGGATATTGCGGCCGATTCTCGGTTTTGCCCTTATTCCATATTACTTTTCGATTATGAAAGCCACAATTTTGGCTTTTGGCGCCTCAATAAGTTTATCCTACTTATGCCGATTGATTTTGTCCCCTGTCAAATGGAGATATTTCTTTGTAGAAATAATCGCCGTGGCTCTCCTCATAGTTCTTTTGGGATATTTCTTAATAGACAAGGAAGATTTACGCCGGAAGGGTTTCATAAGAGCAAAAGGATACGAATCATAATCAATTAATTGTCCGGCAAGATTTATAAAATTAGAAGATAAGTGGTTGACTGTAAAATTGTTATGCGACTGCGAAAGCTTCGTCCCAAAATATGGGCGCAATTATTGCGTTCCGGGAAATAGTTGTAGTGATGTAGCTTTGGTTCTATTAAGTTGTTTAATAACATCCATTAAAGAGAGGACATTATAGGTTTATATAATTGGATGGCATATTTATTGTTAGATTGATAAGGTGAGATGGCGCGAAGATGGGAAGAAACACCATGGCCATTTGTATAATAGTAGAGATAGGAGAATTGATTTGAACTCAACACCGGAAAAAATTGTGAACCTTTTGTCAGCTATAATTGTTCTATTAGCTGGCTTCTATGTCATACTTTTTATGGAGTTGAGAATATCGCCAGTCGTTCAGATATTGTTTAGCATTTTCTTGATTCTTTATTTCCTATTTCGAATGCGATACTTCCTAAGGAAGTTTAGGAAGCCGAGGAGATTGGATGATAAATAGACTATATAGACTATTATGTATGCTGGCATAAAAGTCTTGACAAAGATATGAATTGACATATTTTACGCTTTAATTTTTTGGAATGATAGCGAGGTGTTCTTTTTGAAAAGATTAACGGATAGGAAAATAGGCCGGCTTTCGACGATCATTTTGATATTACTTGTAGTTTTTCCTGCGATTATTTTATCTCAAGTGATTAAACAGGTTAACGATGCTTTAATCTCCGGCGACACCACCACGGCCATAAGCTTATTGGAAGAGCAGATCAAGCTTGATCCCAGTTTTAGTGAAAACTATTATATACTTGGCGAGATAAATCTTAGCAGAAAGCAGTTTCAAGAAGCGGAGCAACAATTTCAGCTTTCTTTCGACAAAAACAATCGGTTCTTTGAGGGGCTTTATGCCCTTGGCATGGTTCAACTCCGACTAAGCAAGGTTGAAAATGCCGGCAAGAACTTTGATTTGGGTTTGAAAAAATCACCCAAGAATCTCAAGGCCGCCTTTTATAATGGTCTTGGATTATACCATATAGCTAAAGGGGATTATTCCACCGCAGATAAGGAACTGAGGCAGGCTATTATTTCCGATTCAACCGTCGCCGAATACCATGTCAATCTCGGCGATGCCAATTTGAAGATGAAGGTCTATCCTCTGGCTATGAGTGAATATGAAAAGGCGATCCGGCTTGATACCACCTTCCTTGAGGTTTACTTTCATCTGGCCGAAGCCTGTCTGGAGATGAAGGACTATAACGCCGCTTTGGAAAATCTTAAAACCGTCTTGAGACGGGATTCTACTCATGCGGAAGCCTGGATGCAGGCCGGCGGCATCTATTATAAGGCGGCTCGTTCGGCACGTACGGCCGAAGATACTAAACAGCGCTTTATGGAGGCAATTGGTTCCTATAAAAAGTATATGGAGCTGGTCGGAGGAAAGCCCGATAGCGCTACCGGGCGGGCTTATTATGAAACCGGCATGTCATATCTGATGCTTGGTCCGGTTGGATGCGAAGATGCCAAAAAATATTTCTCTATTGTGCTGGCCATTCCGGTGGAACCCAAAGACATCTATTTCTATTACGGTCGGGCTTTTGGTGGCTGTGGGCAATATGACTCGGCTCTGGCTTATTTTCAGAAACATATCGACTGGGCCAATAAACAGGGAGAAAACTTCAAATCGGCGATCGGCGATGATGAGCTTTACCGTCGTATCGGTGAAGCCTACGAAAACATGAAAGATTATCAAAATGCGATTACGCACTATAGAAAATCCCTTGATATTGATTCTACTCAGGAGAGAATTCTCTATGGGGTGGCAGTCGCCTATAATTATCTTGGCGATTATCGGAACGCATTGGGTTACTATATGAAAAGAATCGCCTTGGGGGTTGATGAAAAATCTTGGTATATTTACTATAATGCCGCCACGGCGGCGCTTTATCTGGCGGAAAAAACGGCTCAAGGAGAGAGACCCAAGGCAATTGATTCAACATTGAACTCCGGCCCCGACCCATTGGTGGGAATTAATTTTGCCCAGTTGGCCGCGGATTATTTGGAAAAGGTAATCCAATTCAAAGCCGATAATATCAAGGCGATGGCTATGTTGGCCTCCACATATCTTTATCAGCTCTCCAAGTGTCCCGAGGCAATAGCGCTCTACCAGAAAGTTTTAACGGCGGAACCGGAGAATTGCGAAGCCCTGAAATCATTAGGATATGCCCACTTTGCAGGCTTGTGTCAAAGGAATTATTCTCTGGCTCTTGACTACCTGAATAGAGCTCTTAATTGCTTGGTCAAGAAGAGCGGCTCAGAATGCAAAGATGCCGATCTTCTCCTCTGGATTGCCCAAACTTATCATTTTCGGGCCGTGGAGAAGAGGGATGCCAAGCAGAAGGATGAGTCAAAAAAAGATTTTAAAGCGGCTTTTGATTGGTATAAGAGAATGCTTAAGTGTGACCCCGGTAATAAAGCCGCCATGGATGGACATGATCAGGTAAAGTTTGAGTTTTAGCGCTGTTGTATAGGAGAATTTATGACCGAAAATGATGAAAGGAAAAACCCCCAAATCCCGGATAAAGAGATTGATCCCGATCTGAGGTATCGCTATCTCGGCTTTGAAGTCAAGCCGGGCAAGATTGGCGATCTTTTTCAATCGGAATCAGAAAAACAGAATTGGGTCCAGAGAATCTTGGAAAAGAGGAAAGCGGGAATCAAGCTTCGCGAGACATGTTCTCTTACTGAGATAAGGGTGGCTCCTTATGAACGAATCATTTTGACTATTACTTCTGTGCTGTTAGTGTTGTCTCTTTTCCTGCCGTGGTTTTCCGGTTATCGTGAGATTGAAGTAAAACCCAAGGCCGCTGCTCAACAGGAGGTAACGCCGGGGACCAGTGAGATGGCCGACAATATACAACCCGAGGCGGCTAAAAAAGATGAAATGGGCTTTACCTCAATCAGCACCATTAAAAAGAGAGTTGAAATACGTCGTGAGTACGAATCTGCCTCCGCCATGGGCGCCATCTTTTCAATAGGCAGTCTGGGTTCAAAAGTCTTTTCATCGGGATTCATCTTGATGCTAAGCGGTTTCCTTATGATTATCTATATACTCCTTTGTATCGGACTGGCGGCTTATACTCTCAATATCCTTTATCGTGTCAAGGGAGATGCTGATAAAATCGCCCTGGAATTGAAAAGAATACTGAAATGGAATTGGCTGCCGATTGGTATCTGGGCGTTTTGTATGCTGATTTCATTTGTTGGAGCAGATTATTCATTCAGCACGGTCGGGGCGATGAAACAGGTCGGCAGAAGCTACGGTATTTCGACTTTTCTTGGCCTTTTAACCTATGGTTTTTATATATCGCTGGCGGCCCTTACTATGAATGCCGTAAAAGCGAGCGAAATTTAAATTGAGTAGAAAGTAATTAAAATTAAACTTGGAGGTCTGGTAAAAGTGAAACAATCATTATTCATCACTCTAAACTTTCTGATTTCGTTTGTAATCGGATATGTGGTCTGGGGGATCATTCTGACAAGTCAGCCGGCCGGAACGTTAGCTCACTCGGTTTATCTGG
>JAPLUS010000459.1 GCA_026397495.1 Candidatus Zixiibacteriota bacterium
AAAGCAGATCTTGCCGCCCGTGCTTCGCATCTTCGAGAGCTTTGGGGTCACCAAGGACCGACTTTGCCCGGGAAAGGGGCAGAGCAATCTCTTCAGCTTTTGCGAGGCTCCCAAAGAGCAGAAGCAGAAGTCACTGTTTGATTTTTAGCACTTAGAAATTTCGGTCCAGGAATGTCATAATGATAAGCCAGCAGAGCGATACAGTGGGTATAGCATCCATCGGCTATTACATTCCAGAGAGCACCACAACCGGATAGCCTAGATTCTGTTCATATTTGATTTGAGAAATTATCAACCTCTGAAATCGACGATGCACTACATATGCCAAAAGAGTCAAACTGAGTAGTAGTCGCGCATAAGATCTGGCTAGGGAAAAGGAAAAACAAGAATGACTGGATCTTGATCGCGAGTCATGACCCGAAAATAGGCTTCTATTGTCTCATTGAAGGATTTTAAAATTGGGAAAATAGATCTTATAAGTGGCGAACATCATTCTATAGATGTATCTAGATTTGATCATGTCATCAAGATAATATAGTTTTGAACAAATAAGCACCAAAAGATGTGATGTACCAATGGTATGGAATCCTTTTAAGCTGAAAAAGAAGGAAGTGAAATATGACTAAGTATCGGCCTGCAATCAAGATATTGCTCAGAATTCTTGAGTGCATCTCCCGAGGTCAAGCCAAGGGGCGAGCTTTAAAGACGCATGTGATTCAATGTGCTAATTTAAAGACAACGTCCGCCGATAAATATATAGAAATGCTGGTTAATTCCGGATACATATCTGAAAAAAAAGAAAGTTGGGGGGAGCGTACTATAATCGTTTACGAGGTGACATCTTTGGGCCGAGAGCGGTATGAATGGTTCAAGAGAATTAATGATGAATTGTTTGAATCGGGCGAGCCGATAGATGAGTAACTGGGTGATAACTATGTTTAGCGAAAAGGTTACTGACAGTTGCTTTGAACTGGTCGACCGCCTTGAATGCAAGAAGAAATGGTTGAATCCCATTGTATGGGGCGGGTTAATTATTTCACCGGCGGTTCTTAGTCTTGATGTACTGGTTTATAAAATGCTATCCAGCCAAAAGGGGATCTTAACTGATGCCACTGCAATTGTAATTGCATTTATAGCTATTTTATGTCTGATTCTAATTGTGGGATCTTTTAAAAAGTATTTCGAATTAAGGAGATTAAAGAGGTCGCTAGCAGAACTCGAATCCTTTGAAGAAATCGTTTATCAGGAGGTATTAAGGAAAGATGCAAAGCTGATGGGGAAGGAGATGATTCATCAGAGATAATAATTTTTATCTGTTGCCCCTATCATGCAGGGTTCTTGGCGAAGCAATGGCCAAAGTGCCCAATTTTTTGTATAATTGTAAGCTGCCCGGAAACAGTCTTGCAAGACAACAACATCCTTGCCTCTTGTTTTCTCCTCATCTAGGGCTTCATAAAGGTTCTTTGTGAAGACGCTAAGCGTACCAAACCATTCTTCGTTACTCTTTTGGTTGCTCTCGGAAGAAGCTATAACAAGGCGTCCCGGCTTTTCAACAGGATATGCACCGCTGTTGCAGGCGTCAATAATTATCGCCAAATTCTCTAAGCTATCGGTACGTTGCTCTAGATCATTTCCACTTATATATGAGGTGACTGAATCATTCCCATCTTTCGGAACGAAATAGAAGTTGCCTTCATCATCGATCTCTCCGTGACCTGAATAGTAAATCAAAACATTTTTGTTCTTATACTTTTGTTCTATATACGAAAAAGCCATCTCGAGGTTTTCTTTTGTAGGCGCGAGACTGGATTTATCTGTGATCGCTATCACTTTATATTCATAGTCTTTGATTACCTTAGAGATGGCATCGGCATCATTCACGGAATTATGAAGCTTTGGCATTGAGTCATAATTATCTATCCCAATTACGATTGCTATATTCTCCGAGTCTTTGTCAATTCCTGCTTTTTTATTTTCAAATTCCATAATCTTATTAAAATTTTCCAAATTTTTCGCATGTTGGTATTTATATTCTGGTTTTGCTCTATCTTCGAGCATTATATTCTGATTCGCGATCAGGGCCTGATTCTTATTGTCCCTATCGGAAATGGAGCTTAGGTCGTGTTTCGCCTCTAAATATTGATCTTCGTGATCTGCGCTTTTTTCGTATTCATATTCGTGCCCACCTTGGATGCCATTATCTTGCCAATCATACTGATTTGCGATCTGAATAAGATCTTCTTGATTTCCATTATTTTC
>JAPLUS010000316.1 GCA_026397495.1 Candidatus Zixiibacteriota bacterium
TGCTTAATCCCATCCGTTGGATGGGGTACCGAATTGGTGGCCGGACTGACTGCGCGTGATAAACAAGTAGGGTCGGCTATAACCGACCCTACTTCACAGAGCAATCTGACAATCAACTTCTTATCGAATTTCTTAGACCATCTGAAATCTTCCAACGCCGGTGGAGCAACCAGGTCCTTGGTGATTTAACTCAAGTATGACAAATTCTCCCCTTAGAATACGTGTCGCCACCACCACAAACCTCTCCGGATTCAATCCCTGCAGGCCATATGGATGCCAGCAATCTTTGACAGTGACTCTGGCAAACTGTTCAGCTTCCTTTCGCATTGACATATACCCTTCCCCCTTGGGAGCCATAAAAGTTCCTCGATATAGTTCTTTTGTATGGCGGGCTAACTTAAGCTCATGCGCATCGAAATAGTAATTTACCACCTCCTTCAAACACCAGAGGCCAATTACCTGTTTATTCCTTAAGCGATGAGGAAGGCGCTTGAAGTTTCTACTAAGTAATACGACGGTAAAGGGCAAATTATTTATATCTCTCTATATAGACTATATTTAACATACACCCGGAATGGTTATAATGCCCTTTAACTTATTTATAGCTCGATGCTTATAGATACTTACAACCTGTTGCTTAACTCCCAGAATCTGTCCTATCTCAGCCTCTTTCTTATTCATTAGGTAGAGTTTTATAACCTCTTTTTGGCGCTTGGAAAGAGAATGGTTGATATGCCAAATCATTTTATTCCGCAATTTGTCAATTTTGTATTTTTTCCGCCGGTCACGCGAAAATTTGTGATAAAGTGAGCGTTCGATCGGAAAGGATTCTATAATCAACTTATCAACAAGAATCTCAAAGTAAGCTGATTTTCCCGATTCCTTCATATCTCCCAATTCTATTGGGTTGGATTGGTCGTCTGCGTTAGTGAATCCAACGGGAAGCCATATTTTCTTGTAACTCTGGAGGCAAGACGAGCGAGGGTTGTTTTTCTTTCTTTGGCGCTCATTTTCTTAGGCAATCGGCCGGATAGGGAATCATACTCAGCCAGCATCCTGGCGACATTGGGGCGGGTAATCCAGACGCCCATACTTCCCGCCCGGGGGGGCTCTATACTATCTATTCCATAGGGATACTGCAGACTATCGATCTCTGCTCTATAATAAACCTGCAGAGCTCCTATGGAGTCGGTGTAGAATTTGACCGAATCGGTAACAAGCTTGGCTATAAGACTATCCTGGGTTTTCTTATATTGTGCCTGAAGCGCCCGGATGGCTGTTTCCTCATGTTTTGAGGATAGTCTTGTCCTTATTACTGAAATGCCCACAATTACTGCTATTAGCAGAAGAATGGCAGAAATTTTAATCAATTTATTATTCATTAAAAGCTCGACCTCCGTTTAGTAAGAAAATAGGATGGCTCTTTTTGTCTGTCAAGATAGAAAACCGAGTCTGAATGATATTTATTATTCAATTACCGTTTTATCCTGAGTGTCAAATATATCCAGGGACGAATCATTGACCACCATCCAATAAGCGGTTTTATTTTGCTGTAATTTTTCATTCCCTCCGGATAAACCATTGAAACCGGAGCCTCAGTAACCCGATACCCCCCCTTTAACACATAATAGTGTATATAATATTCCATTTCATATTTATTCAGCCAATTTTGTTCCAGATTGAATCGTTTATCATCAAATAGGGATAAGCGATAAGCTCGGAAGCCGCAAGTGATGTCGGTCCCCTTGAATCCAGTAAGTATATTGGCTATTTGGGTAAAAAGGTTGATCGTGATTCTTCTGAAGGTCGGCAGATTGGGCGCTTCTCCTCCAGGAAGGTTTCGGGAACCCTGCACATAATCAAAATGGCCATTGACTATAGGCACTATGAGTCTTTCAATTTGCGATGGCAGCATTTTTCCATTGGCAGACATAACCACAATAATATCAAATTGATGAACTCGCCCATATTTTATTGCCTCCCTTATACCATACCCAATTCCCATATTAGTATTATGTTTGATAATATTAAAACTCTTACTCAGTAGAAAATCATAACTGCCATCATTAGAACCATCATCAATAAATAAAAGCTCATAATTATTTTCTAAAGGGAATTGTTCAATAAGCCCTTTTAATTTCCCCCCTTCGTTATAGGAGAAAAGGGCAACTAGTATTTTTGATTGAGGCATTGCTCCTTCTATTCCCGCTCGTTATACGGAAACCAGACATAGGGTCGCTCAAAAGCTTTTATTCGGCAGGTTAGTTGAGAAACCGGCTTTATTATCTTGGCCGGATTTCCAGCGACCACCATCATTTCCGGTATATCATTTACGACAACGGAACCGGCCCCAATCAGCGCCCCCCGGCCAATTTTCACGGCCGGTAGAAAGGTACAATTAGCACCGATTTTCACCAGATCGGCGACAATGGCTCCTCCCCCACACTCCTTGTATTTGGGGCAGTTCATCGGATGGGGATCATCGGTGAAAACAGTATTGGGGCCGATAAAAACGTATTTCCCCAGTGTTACCATTTCCAGAAAGCATCCGGAATGGATACGGCAGTTATCACCAATTTTATTTTCAAACTCTAAAACAGCATTGGTTCCGATTGAAACATTATTGCCGATTAAGTTATTTTCCCGAATCGAAGCCCCCTGCCCACTTTGAAAAGTGTCGCCGATAGTTGTTCCAGCATAGATGGTGGTAAATGGGCGGATAACAGCCTTACGGCCAATTATTAGAGGCCGTTTTCCCTCGTTTCCCCCTCCTGGTGGTTGTCCCAGAACCGCCGGGCCATATATAACAGAGCCGGGACCAATGAAAACATTCTCAAATATTTTAACATCGCCATGGATTTGGATATCTTTCATAGCTTGATAACCTTTCCGCCTTGCTTGAGCGATTGGCTGGCCGCCTCCAGGATTTGCACCACCCTGAGCCCTGCATATCCATCAGTCAAAGGCTGACGTTTCTCATTAATGGCGGAGACGAACTCCTTCGCAACCAGGCTTAACGCCTCAGTCGATTCAATTTTGGGCGACATCATATCGCCGGTTCGGTATTGTACCAAAATATTATAAGCCTCTTCACGGTTTTTAACATAATCAACCCCCTTATTATATATTTTCACTTTCTCGGACGGTTCAACATCATCATAAACAACCATCTTTTTAGAACCGCAAATAAGCGTATGGCGCACTTTGACCGGAGCCAGCCAATTAACATGAATATGGCTGATTAGGCGGGAATCATGCCCAATAGAGAGATAGGCCATATTCTCTATCCTATTGTCAAAATGAGCCATTCCGGTCGCCGAAATAGTCCGCACCGGCGTGGAGAGAAGATAATCCATAATGGAAACATCATGCGGCGCCAGATCCCAGATAACATTAATATCATTTTGGAATATTCCCAAATTTACTCGCACCGAATCAAAATAATACAATTCTCCAAGCTCGCCGCCCGTTATTATTTCCTTAATCTTCCTCACCGCACCGGTATATATGAAGGTATGATCAACCATCAGAATCAGTTTATTTCGCTCGGCCGTTTCAATCAGAATCCTCGCTTCATCCACTGTGGCGGTCATCGGTTTTTCCATCAAAAGATGCTTGCCGTTTTTCAGGGCTTCCATTCCCATTGCAAAATGGGTCAATATCGGAGTCGCAATAACAATGGCATCAACCTTCTTACTATGTAGAATATCAGCGGCATCTTTAGTGACAATTTTTAGACTGGGATAAAACCGAGAGATAAATTTGAGTCGTTCCTCGCAAAGATCAGAGACACCAACAACCTCGATATCTTCCAACAGACTAAAATTCCTGATTAGATTTGGCCCCCAATACCCACACCCTATTATTCCGATACGCATATAAATTAGTCCCTATAAATAAATTCTAAATCCGTTGCTTTTCCTAATCTCAATATAGAATAATTCAGATCTAGAAAACATCTATTCCAAAATCAATGGGCTTTCTTTTCCTGGGCTGACTTATACCACTTTATGGTGCGGTTCAATCCCCCACGCAAAGTTCTCTGCGGTTGCCAACGAAGGCGGGTACGCATTTTCTCAATACTAAGAACCCGCCGACGGATGTTATCAATATCGCGTCGGTCAATATTCTCATAGGTCACCTTTTTATCAAATAACTTGGTAAATTTCCTTCCGTCCTGATGGTAATAGATGGTGATGGGCATCTCCTTAAAACGGATATGTTTATCTTTTATAACCCCATATAATATATATGGCTCCAGCTCATATCTATCAAGCCACTCTTGAGCGATGTTGATTTCCTTCTTATCAAAAATCGATAAACGAAAGGCTCTAAAACCATTGGTGGCATCAGTAACCCGCCGGCCGGCCAGAAGGGAAAAAAGAAGAGAATAAAGCTGTGTGGTAATTTTCCGAAAGAGACGATCATTGACTACCCTCCCCCCAAGCATTCGTCTTGACCCTTGAATGAAATCATATCCGCCGGTGACAATTGGTTCAATAACCTGTTTTAATTCTTGCGGCTCGTGTTGATCGTCGCCGGACATCACCACATCAATGCCGAAATCATTCTCAAGACCGTAATTTATGCCTGATCTTATTGCCGCTCCAACACCCCGATTTTTCTCATGTCTTATAACCTCAGCACCGGCGTTGACAGCTTCCTGAGAGGTGTTATCAGAAGAATAATCATCAACCGTAAGAATGGTGTCGGTTATATTTACCCGTTTCAGCTTTTCCACAACGCGACCGATTTTCCCGGATTCATTAAAGGCCGGCAAAATGACAAGCATTCGATTAGGGTTTGCCATTCACTTTCTCCTTAAAGAGTCTCTTTTCCCAATTGTCGGAGTGAAAGATGTTCCCTCTTTAAATAATAGAATCCCATCAGAGTTATAGGAATAAATTGTGCCGCGTGGAGCACGATGGCACAGGAAACGGCATTATGCGGACTAATTCCAAAAAAATTAAGCGTCCAGACCACCCCGGCATGATAGACGCCAATAAAGCCCGGGGAAGAAGGAATCAAGATAGAAATGGAGACGACAACAAGCAGAACATATGATGCATATATCGGTAAATCGAAACCAAAGGCATAAAAGACAAATATATTTGATATACCCATACACAGCCAAAGGAAAATGGTGTGCCCACTCACCCAAGCCGTATATTTCCAATTCCTTAGAAAGAGCAATCCTTTGGAAAATTTCAAAACGGTGTTCTGTATTTTATTCCGAACTGATTCCGGCAGAAAGAAAAGGTACTTAGTTAAGAGC
>JAPLUS010000303.1 GCA_026397495.1 Candidatus Zixiibacteriota bacterium
TCTCTACCTCATCGCGGCATGGATAATATTTTTGCGCCGAATGGCAAGATGCCCAATAATGAATAACATATTTAAAAATATTATTAAGCGAAACCAATTTCTCTTGATATGAAAATCATGATTAGAAGATTGTTTTTATCGCCGGCAAGTATACTTTTATTGCTCATTTATTTGGCAATCAATATTCTCTTTATATGGAAATACGCACCGGATTTCGGTATAAATTCTCTATATGCCATAGTTGGATATGGCATGCTTGCCATATTAATTATTCTATTCATCTTCAAGGCATATAGCCTGAACGCTAGATTCCTTGTCAGCGAATATCGTTATTTTATTATGGTCGGATTGATCGCTGTGATCTTGACCATTCTCTTTTCCCAATTCGACCCATCTCAAATCCATGTTGGGCGGTTTCCCGCCATAAACGAATGGAATGCGAAAATTCTTAAACTGGAATTCCCATACGGGTCAAGCACCAATCCTTCAGGGTTTCCATTTCTTTTTATTTTGGCTATGCCTTTTTATCTATTGGGAGACGTCGGCTTTCTCCAATCATTCTCCTTTGTGGTTTTTGCATTTGTCCTTTATCTACTATGGCCAAATGATATGATGAAACGAATCCGATGCTTGATATTATTGCTTGCCGCCCCGCCATTTATGTATGAAATCTCGGTACGAAGCGAGCTTTTCAGCAACATGAGTCTTATTATATTATTCCTAACTTTGCTTGAATTACATAAGGACTGGGGTCGGCCCTTGCATTCCGCTGTTTTCGGTTTTGCCGGAGGATTATTGCTATCGACACGTGGAATTGTATTCCTTATTTATATTATTTTCCTGGGGTTCGCTCTAAGGACGAAACCATTGAAACGCTTGATCTTTGTTCTATCGTTGATTGGCGGATTTCTTCTGACCATCCTGCCTTTCGCGATCTGGAACTTTGAATGTTTTAAATCACATGGTCCATTTGCAATACAAATATCCTATATTCCGATATGGCTTTTAGTCGTCGCAACGATCATTTCAATTGTTGCCGCCATCAAAATTAGATCATTAAAACAAACTTATGTGGCAACCGTTTTAGCGCTTGGCGGGGTAATCATGACGGTTTTTGTTCTGTCGATGGTTAAGAATGGCTTATATAATGCGGTGCGCGGCGATGAATTCGATATTTCGTATTTTTGTTTTGTGCTCCCCTTTCTTTTAATAGCATGGAGCCTGCCGGAGGAAAATTGGGTCAGTTAGAAAACCGACGATATGATCTGCGCCATAACCACACCGATACTAATGAAAAAATGATAATTATTGTAAAATAAAACGATATTTCCCCCACAATCGGCCCTGTTTTTGTAAATATAGAATATTCATCAAGAGGTGAAATATATCCGCTTATAATCCTGCGGGTATATAGACCGGCGTGGGCTGTTTCACGTCCATAAGGATCAATTAGGGCGGAGATGCCGCTATTGGCGCAGCGGGCAATCCAAACCCGATTTTCGATCGCCCGGAAAACCGCAATCCTTAGATGTTGGAAGGGTCCCGCCGAGCGGCCAAACCAAGTGTCATTGGTAATATTAACTATAAGCTCCGACCCTTTAAGAATTTGCTCGCGGACATATTCCGGAAAAGCGGCTTCAAAACAGATAAGAACCGAGTAATTAATCTTGTCCGTCTCAAATATGAGCGCCGAATCACCGGGATAAAAATCCGACCACCATTCCACCTTATTGGTGCGGATAAGATCGAGGTACTTTGACAAAAAAGCCCGGGTAAGAAAGGGAAGGTAATCCTGATAAGGGACATGCTCCGAGAAAGGCACCAGTTTGATTTTATTGTAGGCGGCGCTCATCGTACCATCGGGTGAAAATTGGAAGGCGGAATTGTAAGCTTTTTCCTTGTGATTGGCATATTGTATTTCAAGGGCGCCGATGAGATTATAGGCACCGCTCTTGACGGCGGTGTTTTCAAGGAGTTCGCGATAATTCGCCTCATAGCGTGGATAGCAAGGAGCGGCGGTCTCCGGCCAGATAATTAAATCAGCGGAATCGCGCGCGGCGTCCTGCGCCAAGGAATCAAAAAGAAAAAAATTGTAATCCCGTGTTCCGGGCGACCACTTTGTCTCCAAATCAACATTCCCCTGCAATAGAGAAACTCTCACTTTGCCCGGCTCCGGATATAGGGGGAAAACCACCCATCCATATAAATATACGGCGACAATAAGGGCGATAAAAGCAATGGCCATACTGACTCTTTTTTCAAGCCGATTCGATTTATCAATGGCCTGCCAAATTGATATGTTCAAAAGAACAAGTATAAACGATAAGCCATAGGAACCGATTACGGAGACAATTTGAATGAAGGTTAAATAATACCCCTGGCTATAGGCCAGATCGGTCCATGGAAAAGCAAACTGAGTCAGACTTCGGAAATATTCCATTCCCACCCAGAGAAAGGGCAGGACCGCCAGCCCCAAAGCTTTTTTCCAGCGGTAGATTTTGACGAAGACACAGAGGATAGTCGCCGGATATAAAGAGAGTATAAATACGGCGGCAACCATCCCGGGCGGAGTAACGATGGCCACCCAATAAAGAAGAAATATATTGGCCATCAAGGAATAAAAATAGGCGGCCCTGAAAAGCGCCTTACCTTGCAGATTTGATATAATGGTCAGCGGCCGCACCAAAGCAAACCAGGTCAAAAAACCCAATGGTAAAGGCAGATAGGCCAAAGCCAAAACAAAAGCCCAGAAGGTTAGCTCGGCCCGACGTAATTTTATGGCCGTATCATCCGGCCAGAAGAATTGCTTGATACTCAGAAGAAAAGATTTCACGTTAGATAAAAAGAGATTGGCCGGTCATTTCAACCGGCTGATCTATATTTAAACACTGCAGAATGGTTGGGGCAACATCGGCCAGAACCCCACCACTCCGCAACTGACATCTTCTGCCTATATTGGCACTATCAAAGAAAACAAACGGTACCGGATTGGTGGTATGGGCGGTATATGGACCATTGGTTTTGGGATCCCACATTTGCTCGGCATTACCATGATCAGCGGTTTTCAAGACTATGATATCATATTCCTTAGCCAAAATCTTTCGTACCGTTTCATCCGCCACCTCTACCGATGACATCTCCGGTTTTAAATCGTAGGTAGCTATCTTCGGCGAGGGGATCATTATTCTATCTTCATTCTTGAATGGCGTTTCCACACCGCCATTAAAAAAGTAGGTTACATGGGCATATTTTTCCGTCTCTGCAATTCGCAGCTGTTTCAAGCCGCGGCCGGAGAGTACCTCGCCAAAAACATTAGTCAGATGTACCGGCGGGAAAGCAACTCTGGCCTCCGTTAATTCAACATCGTAATTAGTCATGGTTATTATATTAATTTTGGGATTGTTTGGATGCGGAAATCCTTCATATTGGCGCCCGGCCAAGAGATATGATAACTGTCTTACTCGGTCAGCCCTAAAATTGAAAAATAGCGCCACATCGCCGCTTTTGAGCTTGCCTTCCTCAGGGCTGCCAAGACTGATAACCGACGGCATAATAAATTCATCCGTAACATTATTCTTATAGGAAATTTCAATCGCCTCCAGCGGGCTGTCAAATCTGGCTCCGTTCTTATTAACAATTGCCTGATAGGCCTTCTCGATTCTCTCCCACCTTTTGTCTCTGTCCATCCCGTAATACCGCCCCATTACCGTGGCTACTTTTCCCAGACCGACTTCATTTAAATAGTCAACTATTTCTTTCATATAGCCGACGCCGGAAGTCGGGGAAGTATCCCGACCATCCATAAAGGCGTGGAGATAGACCTTTTTGACGCCGCTTTTCTTGGCCATTTGAACCAGCGCCTTAAGGTGATCAAGTGAAGAATGGACACATCCATCGGAAACAAGCCCCAAAAGATGAAGGGAGAAATTGTCATGGGCTGCCTTCTTCATCCCCTCTATGAAAATTCTATTTGTGAAAAAATCTCCATCGGTAATTGATTTGTCAATACGAGTAACGTCCTGATAAACGATTCGTCCGGCGCCAAAATTGAGATGCCCCACTTCGGAATTCCCCATTTGGCTCTTGGGGAGCCCTACCGCCAGACCGGAACTATAAATTGGAATATTGGGACAGGTTCCGAAAAGCTTAATGAGATTGGGTTTATTGGCTTTGACGATGGCATTATAATATGTCTCGCCGCGCAAACCAAAACCATCGAGAATACAGAGAAGAAACATTGTCAATCCTTCAGAACAACTTCCTTCCGCCCCTTTGTCATTTCCCCAATAAGATACGCCGCTTCCCCGGACACCCGCAAGGCCTTGATCACTTTGTCAGCAATATTCTTCCTAACAACAATGATATAGCCGATTCCCATATTAAAGGCTTGAAACATATCATCGTCGGCCACGCCGCCGGTCTTCTGCAGAAATTCAAAAATACGCGGTATCGGCCATTTCCCTTTATGGATGACAGCCGTAAGTTTATCAGACAGAATTCGAACCAGATTCCCGCCAATACCGCTACCGGTAATATGTGCCATCCCCTCCATATTATATTTCTTCAAGAGAGACATTATCGGTTTGAGATATGAGCGGTGAGTCATCAGGAGAGCCTCTCCAATCGCCATTCCCAACGAATCAACATGATAGTCGTGCCGGTGCCCCGCCATTTCGAAAACTATCTTACGCGCCAGAGAGTAACCGTTGGTATGAAGACCATTGGAGCCGAGACCGATTATAGCATCTCCATCTTTTATAGTTGTGCCGTCGATAATCCGGTTCTGATCAACAATACCGACAATGAAGCCGGCCAGATCATATTCACCGGGAGCATATAAATCGGGTAACTCGGCGGTTTCGCCGCCAATCAAGGCCATCCCGGCATTTTTGCATCCATTTGACAATCCCTTGACGATCTCCGCCACGACGGCCGGTTGGAGTTTGCCGATTCCGATATAATCGAGAAAAAAGAGAGGTTTGGCCCCATGCACTAATATATCATTAATGCAATGATTGACAATATCCTCCCCGATTGTGTCGTGCCGGTTGGCCATAAAAGCAATTTTTAATTTCGTTCCGACCGAATCACAGGACGAAACCAAAACCGGTTTGGCATAGCCCTTTAAATCCGGCTTAAAAAAACCACCAAAGGCGCCTATTTCGGAGAGAACCGACCGGTTAAATGTCTCCCGTGCCAGTAATTTGATTTTCTCCTTGGCGCAATCAGCGGCGGCAATATCAACCCCCGCCGAAGCGTAATCCATCTTTTTATGTTTCATAGTAATTTAGGGTCAAAAAGTAATAAGCTATAAGTCTAAAGTCAAGGCAATAAGGTTTTCTGATATTTCCTTATGGGGTGTTTAGCTGGAGTTGACTGACGAAGGAAAGGTTCTTATTGGCTCCCAAATGGCTCAAAGATTTATCTTGGCTCTAAAAGCAGGTCGCACCCGAAAAGCAACGTCTGGCCTAGAAGAGCAAAAGCATGGTTGAGACTATTATTTGCGCTAGAAATATTTTCGTCACGGTCGATGCCGGATAGACGGTGGCATACCAGATATTGGGGAGCTCGCTTTCGGTCTGTTGAGTGGCATAAGCCAAGCAGGCCGGCTGGGTTTGTATTCCAGACATCATTCCCATCACCGCTATCATTGGCAGTTTAAGATATTTATATCCAACCAGTATGGTTCCAATTGTAACCACGGTGGTTATGGCCCCTCCGGCGGCAATTAACCCCCATCCCCCGGTCTGAAAAATAGCGCTAAAACTGTGGCCGGCCTTGGTCCCGATGGCCGACAGGAAAAAAACCAGTCCTACTTGCCTCAGGACTAAATTGGCATTGAAAGGTATTCCCCAATTAATCGGTCCGGTGCGTTCTAATCGACCCAATATTAAACCGGCAATAAGCGGACCACCGGCAAAACCCAATTTGAAAGTCAGTCCATTGGGGAGCGGAATGGGAATCATTCCGAGAAAAACCCCAATTACAATCCCCATTGAAAGCGATAGAAAATCAGTTTCAGAGATAGATTTTACCGAGTCGCCAAAAAAATCTGTAATTTTCTCCATATTATCACGATGTGAAACAACCCTGATTCTATCTCCCAGTTCAAGGGTTGTATTTGGTGAGGAAACGAATTCAACATCGCCGCGCCGCAGACGGGTTATGGCCGCATGCAATTGTTTAAAAAGCTGAAGCCCGCCTATAGTTTTTCCGGCTACCGCCTTATTGGAAACAAAAAGCCAACGGTAAGTGATTCCGTCGAGCGTTTCATCCAGATGTTTAGCCATCTGTTCGCCAAAAAGTATGCGGGCTCGTTCCATCGCCGCGGCCTTGCCTACCGCAACCACGACATCATTGGCTTCGAGGATTGTCTCGGGATGAACAACATCAATCTTATTCCCTTTTTTTATCCGACTTAATACAAAACCGGAATCGCCCAGAGGCCGAAGAGCCTCTTCGACTCTTTTTCCCATAACGGCAGGATTAATAATTTTAAAGGTTCGACTAATAATATTTTCTATACCGGATTCTCTTAGATTAGCCAACGTCTCCTTGGCAATATCCACCTTGAATATCTTGTTGAAAAGAAACAGCCATAGAATTACCCCAAAAACCCCAAAGGGGTAGGCCAAACCATAAGTAACTACCGGGCCGGTGGTATAAAGTGTCTTCAACTCTGGAGAAAGGTTAGTCGAAAGGCTCTTGGCCATTTCCACCGCGGCGGCCAGAGCGGGAGTATTGGTGAGGGCGCCGCTAAAAAGACCGGCTGTGCTGGGAGAGGATAATCCCATAATTTTCCCCAGTATGACAGCAACTAAGGCCCCCATCAGCAGAAGCCCGATCGCAAGCGCGCTTACTTTAAGACCCCGCTTTTGAAATGAGGAAAAGAAGCCGGGCCCGGACTGGAGTCCAATAGCATAAACAAACAGCACCAGACCCAAAACATAAATATATTCCGGAATGTCAAAACGGGAATTGACGGCCCCGAAGGCAATCCCGACAAAAAGTATGGCCGCCACGCCAAGCTTAAAGCCAAAAATATCTATATTGCCTATCAGATACCCCAAACCGATGACGGTAAAAAGGAGCAACAGCGGGTTACCGGCCAATAAATCTATCATAGACTATCGATTCCTCTTTGCTATATTATATAACCGTGTAATCAATTTGCCGCCGTCAATTATCGAGTTTATTAAATGATTGTCAAGAGGTCAATACGGCCGGTTGTGGACATTCTTCTTTCCCAATTTGAGCTCTCGCCGAAATGAAAACGAAAAAAGTTATAATAATATACCGCCAAGTTGGGCAAAGCAAAATAAGAGACCCAATTAAGTATAAAAATTACCAGTTGATTTTTCGGTAGTGGGTCAGTCTAATAATTTTCTTGCCACATCAATTAAAGGTGATTAGTTTGAATCTGAAAAAATGTGGAGGAAAATCATTATGTGGGTCAAGAAAAATCCATGGATAATTCCTTTAATATTGGTGATTATCATGTTTCTATCAACTTACCTGCCAATTGATGAAGAGATTCGGGGAATAATTCTTCCTATATCGGTGTTTGTATATTTTTTATCTTGTCCGACAGTAGGATTCATTATAGCCCATAGGGAAAAGCGGTCATTACATTGGGTATGGATTTGTTTTTTATTCGGTATTATAGGGGTAATATTTTTAAGTCTTTTGCCTGAAAAAAAACTTAATGCTTGACATATTCGGTTCATTCGCATTTAGGGTGAAAACCTAGGCTTTAAAAGCCCGCAATGTTGGTGAATTTTAAGCAAAAAGTATTCAACATCCCGATACCCATAAGCCATTCGTTTAAGCCGCTTGATCTTGTTGTTAAACCCTTCCGATATAGCCGAACTGATTTTCTTTCTAAACCAGTTGAGGATAAATTGCTTTTTGTCTCGAAAGCTTTCGGCTATCGCCTTGAAGATTTCAAGCCCGCTCAATAGCGCCTGCTGAATCCATGCCTCTAAACATACTCGGGCCGTTTCTTCATTGCTTTGCATATAAACTTCCTGAAAACTGTCTTTAAGCAACATCGCTTTATAAATCGGCTCGTTAATTTCGCACAAACGCTTCAAATGTTCTGCCTGTTTCTCCGTTAGATTTACCTTATTTTTCAACAAAATAAACCGTTGATGACAATTCATCATTTCGATTAAATCATCTTGTTTGGTAATTCGCGCTTTACGCAATTCCTGCCGCCGCACCGTATCTACGGCCATATTCAGCTTTTGGATTACATGAAATTTGTCGCAAACAATTAGCGCCTTCACTGCATACTGGCTGGTTGAACTTATATATGTTCTCGCTCCGTCTAACGCAACAGATTCAATCTTTTCGCAATTCTCCCGACCGATTCCTTCGTAATACTTATCTAAAACTTCAGCCTTACGCCCTTGGCCATTCCAAACGACTTTCTTAATGTCCGTATCGATTACGTTCGTTAAATAACGGTGATACTTTAAGTAGCTTACTTCATCCACGCTGATATTTATCGCGGCCGGCGGCGGTTCCAGCTTTTTCTTGAATAACTCTTCCAATATTTCTCTGTCTATTCTGTATACCTTCTCATCATCCATCCCTAAAAACCAGCCAGCCTCCGCTCGCCGCGGCGAGTTGTAATCGCTGTTAAACGATAAACCTCTTGTGCTAATCGATTTGTCACCCTAGAACGCGGCTTCAGCCAATCTATGGATTCTACATAAAGCCGTCCGTCTTTTAAGCAACGATACCTCCTCTTGAGCACATGCAGATAAACCCGTTTCCCTAATAGTCGCAGATCTTCGACCACCGTCTCTTTAAAACTATGAATCTTACCGCCATGGATTTCTCCGCATCCGCAACACCGGGCTTTCTTGCGCTTATACGGCTTTAGGCGGAGATGAATCTCTTCATCCGTGGCTAATATTATTTCCGTTATCTTATGTTCTGGTAAATTTAATGCTTTTGTGATACTGTATCTTTGCATCGGTTGCCTCCTGATAGGTTGTTGTCGCAAACAAATTCTATCAGTTTTTCTTGGCAATCGATGCTTTCTTATTTCCTCTTTACTTCCAACCCCTTACGCCAATTCCTTCACCCTTATTACGAAAGAACCCAAAATATCTCTACATCCTTAATTGAGCGACAAAATCTGACAATGCGTATGGGAATGAGGCGTTTTACCCGATTAACTAATGGCTTTTCAAAAAAGGTTCAAAATCTTGAATATGCCGTTGCCCTGCATTTCATGTATTACAATTTCTGCCGGATTCATCAGACCACAAGAATAACCCCCGCTATGGCTGCCGGGGTTACAAATAGACTTTGGAATATTGAAGATATAGTTAAATTATTGGAGGATAAGGAGAAAGAAAGCTAAATTGATCTGGCAAAAACAACTTAACGTTAATAAATATTGACATATATTAAATGGCGACCTAAATTACTTCGTCTTTGCTGTCGATGATACGTAAGAGATTATAGAAAAGGGTGATTAGATCATTCTATATTTAAAGGAATGAAAATGAAGCAGCTCATCCAAAAGGACATAAAGAATAAAATGGACGAAAAAGAACAGACAGAGAATTACCGCTATTTAGATGAAAAAGTAAAGAATTTTGAATTTGCAGACTGGGTAAGAGTTCAGTGTAATCCCCTTGGTATGTTATTTTCTTTCGGGAAAAGCCATCCCGAAAAGCAAGAATTTATAATTTTCTCTGAGATATTATTACCTATTCATACGGCTCATTCTCTTCAGCAAATAATTATGAAACAATTAGAGGAATTACAGAAAAAGGGGTTCATAAAGATAGAAATTAAGGATGAGGGCAAAAATGGCTAATCAATCAACTTTTCCATTAAAGCCTGCAAGCACAATATGTCCCACATGGGCTTTGGTGGGCGTTATTGAAATTGGAGTTCGCCCTCCACGGGTAAAGGATGTTTTCTTTGGTAATAACTATTGTCTATACAACTCATTTTGAACGTGATTTTAAGAGACTTCCAAAAGGGCAGAAAGACGAAATAAAAAAAGAATTGGATGAATTCTTGCGGGATCCAATTAACTGTCCAATCTCATTCGACGATAAAAAAATTCAAAACCAAAAGTTAATTAAATGCCAAGGACAAATACGTTCCTGTAAGATTTGCCATGTTTATAGACTCATCTATGAAAAATGCTCAAATAAAATTATTTTGCATTTAATTAGACATCGTAAGGAAGTCTATAATTAAATCCCCTTTTCAAACTGACCCACTACCGATTTTTCCCTCCTGTGGATTTTTTTATATAATTTTGGTATAATAACAAGATATTAAAAGCAAATTGAGCAATCAGATAAGACCGCATTAGAGAGAATTTATCATCATTGCAGATAATTCAACTACGCCCAGGCAGGAGATAAACAAAATGGATGAACATAAGGACCAACCGCAAGAAACCCCTTTTTATAAATATCATGTCGAGGCCGGCGCCAAAATGGTTCCCTTTGCCGGTTATATGATGCCGGTACAATACGCCGGCATTACCGAGGAGCATCTGGCTGTCCGGAAAAATGTGGGCCTGTTCGATCTTTCCCATATGGGGGAATTCGAGCTATCCGGGCCGAAGACATTGGATTTCATCCAGAAGATGACCACCAATGATGCCCGCAAATTGAAGGTCGGCCAGATTCAGTATTCTATTCTCTGCTATGATGATGGCGGGATTGTTGATGACCTTCTGGTATATAAGCTCGTCGAAAAAGATAAATATATGCTGGTAGTAAATGCGTCTAATATTCAAAAGGATTTTGACTGGTTAAATTCGCACCTGGAAAAAGGAATCGAACTTAAGAATCGTTCCGATGAAATCGGTATGCTGGCGATTCAAGGACCCAACGCCCACAAAGTGATATCGGAAATAACCGCTTACGATTTAGACAGCATCCCCTACTATCATTCGGTGGTAATGAAAATCGGTACGCATTCTCTTCTTGCCTCCCGTACCGGCTATACCGGCGAGGATGGATTTGAAATCTATATTCCCTTGCCAATGTGTAATGATCTCTGGCAAGTTTCAATCAAGGCCGGCAACAAATATGATATGAAATTAATCGGATTAGGAGCCCGTGATTCATTGCGACTGGAAATGAAAATGGCTTTATATGGCAATGATATTGACAAGACCACCACACCCATCGAGGCCGGTCTGGCTTGGGTAGTCAGTTTTGATAAAGGGAATTTTATTGGTCGCACTGCCTTAGCAAAACAGAGAGATGAAAAACCGAAACGGCGGTTAATCTGTCTCGAAATGGAAGGCAAAGTATTTCCGCGACATGGCCATGAGCTGATCGCTGGGGGCAATATGGTTGGAAGGGTTAC
>JAPLUS010000005.1 GCA_026397495.1 Candidatus Zixiibacteriota bacterium
AGGGGAAAGCGACATCCCATGATAGCCCCCCTATTATTTTTTTGCTTCCAGTCGCAGTTTGGCCTGTTCAATATTATTCATGGCATTCCTATTGCCGGGATAATACTTGAGAACATCATTCCAGAGTTTAATGGCCGTTTGATAATCCCCATTTCTAAAATGCTCAAGGGCCAAAAGGTAGATTTTCCAAACTTTTTCATCTTTCTGCAAATCTTCGAGCTCGCTGGCTTCTTTCATCAAAGCTGATATCTTCCCCATATATTCTGTGGCCACAAGATTGGTCGGATCAGACTTCATAACTTCCTCAAAGCGGCGTTTGGCATCAGAAAGATTCCCCATGGCAAATGATTCGGCGCCTCTGCTGATCAACTGAGAATTGTTGATTTCTGTTCCTGTCCTCGAAATCATCTGTTTAACGGCGGCATTGCCGGGAGAAAGCTCCATAATCCGATTATATGAAGTAATGGCATCGGCGTACCGGGTTTCTTTGTCATATTTCATAGCCTCATCCATTAACCTGCTGATTTCGCCGTCCCGACTTTCAATAATTTTATTCTTAAGATTAATAAAACGCTGATCGTCGGGGGCTATCCCAAGAGAGGAATTGACCAGATCGAGCGAGGCGGCATAAGAGCCCTTCTTGTAAAACATCTCTGCCTGCGCATAATATCCCTCAAAAATCGGCAAAGCTAAAACTTTCCGTGAGCTTTCTCGATGCGCTTCCTCAATCATCATTTGTCGGGATTCAGTAAGCTGTCTGATTCTGCCTTTTACATCGGCATCGCCTTCATTAAAGGCTAACGCTCTTTGATAATAGGCATACGCTGAATCAAGTGAGCTGGTACGATAATATTTCTCGGCCATGTCCCGATATAGCCGAAACTGCGCTTTCCGATCTTCCAAGATAAGAGAATTACCGCGGGCGCTTTCGAATTCCTGCTCCTGCCGGATTTTCTCCGAAACCGGTGTTCCCATCTGGAAGGATAACCCAAGTCGGTGAGAATCAGTCAGCTCATCGACAAATTTATAAGCATAATCAAAGCGGAATCGATGATAATATACTCCGAAACCCAGAGTTACATTATCCCTGTCATATCCGGCGCGCAGAGCAAGATGGTCTCTATATATTGATTCCGCACCAGCATGAAGTTTAAGAGAGCGATCTCTGGTTTTTTCCAATCCCATATTTATCTTATGGCGAAAATCCATTCCCCATACAATATCCTTAAGGCCAATACCGGCAACAATTGTCGTTGGCGTGGCCTCCTGGGCCTTGTCAAGACGCAGGTGGGGAGCGATGATATCTTGAAAGATAATACCCGCTGAGATATTTTTCTTAATATTACTTAGAAATGATAAATCAAGTCCAATACCATAAGCGGCGTTATTATCGAGCGATTGACTGACTATTTTCAAGGCACCGCCGAGTGAATGCCGATCATTTATTTTTCGGCCATAACCCAGAAGCATCTGCCAGGTGGAGTAGGAAAAATCTCCCATTGCATTCCAGTCTTGTCGTCTGATAATATCACCGGTTCCCAAACGCATGAAGGAGACTCCGAATCCTCCCTGTTTAGGATCAGGGTAAACAAAAGTGGCCACATCAAAAATGGAACCCTCAAAAAGGGTCACGTGCATCAAGCTGAGTTCCTGAATATCCAGTAGCGGTAAGGCGGCCTGATTCCAATAGACGGCCGAGGCATCATCGGCCAGACCGACAAATCCCCCACCCATCCCCAGAGCTCGCGCTCCGGAACCCAAAGAAAATTGCGATTCACGTCCGGCATCACCGGCCAGAGAGATTTGACAAAGAATAAATAGGGCCATCCCTAACAATAGCCATGCTCTGGACAGCGATTTCATTTCATCACCGCTAGTTTTATAATGAAGGATAGGCCGCTGCTATTATTTCTGATAATGACGGCATAAACACCATTTAAGACTATTTTCCCCTCGTCATTTCTGCCATCCCAGGTGATATAGTTGGAGCCCTGTTTCCCTCCGTTGATTCCCGCAAGAAAATCAGCAGCATAAACCTTTTCCCCCGTGAGGGTATAAATTTTCATAGACACATCGGCATCAGATTCCAGATTGTAGGCTATTTCTGCCCTTTCTCTATTAGGATTGAAAGGATTGTTCTTTATCATTAAAGACTCGCCTAAAGAGCGCGGAGTAACCACAAAAGTACCATCAATCCGGAAATTACTGCTATATTTTCCACGTACCGGCACCGCCTGATTTTGTTTTGGGCCGGAAATGAAAATGGCTCTTATATTGCCGTTTTCAATCTGTATCGAAAACCCCGAGAGACCGATTTTCTCTCTAAATTTGGCTTTGAAAACAATGGTTCTTTCAGCCTTTGGTGCCATCGAGAAATCAGAGAAATTCAGGCGAAGTGAATTATCGACTATTTGGGCATCGGAGATAAGATTATTCCCATCATAAAAACCGCTTCCCTCCATCAAAAGAATGGCATCCGGAGATACACTATTATTTTTCTTATCAGCAAATCTGATGTCAATTGATTTTAGACTAATTGTGTTTAGCGGATTTTCCGTGCTGTTTTTTAGATTAAGAGTGAAGAGTTCCTTGGTGGCTCCCTCAATGATTAAGGGTGTCGGGTTGACAATACCATCCACCAGTAATACCGCCTCGCCTGATTCGACAATAATTGGAATTGAAGTGGTTCCTATTTTGACCCTGGCCGGAAGACCGGTGTTCTTGTCAATAGGAATTCTTGTAATAGCAACCTTTAAGCTATCCGAGGTGGCAACCGCCGGAGCAACTAAGGGCCATTGCCCTAGAGTATTAACCGACAGAACGATTCGCGATGAGTCCGGTATCCCAAAATTATGCCCATCGGTGGTAAGCATAACCTCGCCGTCAAGGGCGGTGGCTTCTCCCCGATTCTTAAGCTGTACGGCGATGGAGAATGGTTGATCAAAATCAAGATACCCATTATAGGAGCCGCTTAGAGAATCCCAAAGTTCAATCTCTGCCGGCGACTGAACCGCAACGGCGGCGGTATTGTTATCTGGCGGCAGAATTGAAGCGTTGGGGGCCCAAATACCGGCCTTATATAGTTTAATCGGGATTGATACCGTGTCAGCAATCATCGGAAGCTGAACATCAATACCCCCGTCCGGAGGAAGAGTATGGCCGCTACTGGTTGAAAGCGTATCCTGCCCATCTATAGAGGTAATAGCGACTAATAGGTCCGGCACTGCCTCATCAGAAAGATTGGCAATATGTACTTTAAGGGAAAACGACTGGGCATAGTTGATATAAGGCGGGTTAATCATTATCGGATCAGTCGATGTAATCTTAATCTGGGGAAGGATTCCTACCTGTATTTTATCCTCGCCGAATAAAATGGTGTCAGTTCGAGCCGTATAAAGCTCGGTACCATTCAATATCAACCGCGGCGTCAACTCTTTACCGGCCAGATGGGATGGAATTAATATCTTCTCAGTTGAAAAGTGATAATTGCCATATTTTAACTCCGACGGATAAGCCGATAAATTGAATGATATTATGTCAGTGCCACAAAGCAGTTGCACTTTGGGCCAAGGGGAAATAAGAGAAGTTGCCACGGTGCCTCTATATTTGACATCAAACTCAAAGCTTTGATTGCTGCCTGCCGAGACCTTTCTCGGTGAGAGTGAATTGGGCGAGTAATTTATTTTGGCTTTGAATAACAAATAGAGAGAGTCAAAATTATCAAGAGTCGTTGTATAAATCCGGCCAAGATAGGTATCAATAAGATTTAGTTCTACCCGGAGATGCTTGTACCCTTCGGTAAAATCTCCAAGGCTCCTGAAATCAGGGATAGCAAGTGCGGAAACGGTACAGCTAAAGATGCGGCCATTTCCCCTGCTCATTGTTCCATAGCTGTTAAGCGGCACCCAAATTCCATTGCCGCGGTCAATAGATAAACTTAGAATTAGACTTTCTGTCTGTTGAATATTTCGGTTCAATTCAAATTGCATTCCAAGAGAATCAATTACCGATGGTGAAAGCACGGTGTCTATGGAAAGGGTATTAGGCAGATATCCAAGGCTAAGATTATCAAGAATCTGAATGGGATAATCTTTATATTGAACGGCTACAATGGTGTCATTCCGGAAAATATATTTTGACTCCATAACCAGTCGAAGAGTATCCTTCGTGTTGGCCATTAACAGATTGGTAGAGGCCCGGCTGGAAAATGCTCGACTTTCCATAGGATTAAGAGCCATGATGGCAGCGGTTACCCGACATCTCTCTCCGCAAGAAAGAAAATAATTGGCGAAAATCGTGGGGCTTAAAGGAGTTTGATTACCCTTATTGGCAGCTATCAGACGAAGCGATAATTCCTGGCCGACATAAAGCGAATCGGGAAGGGACTTATTGAGGTTAACAGAAATACCGTTATATATTAAATCCTGTCCGGCCGATATATCGGCCGTGGAAATGGTCAGCTTAATGGCACCGGCATCCCCATTAAAAATAATATGCTTGCTGGTTAAGTCAGCTACACCGGATATAAAATCGGAGGCGCTATCGAGTTTCTGGCGATTTAATTCTCCCCTGTCTACTGACAGATCTATCGGATTAAGGGAAGCGTCAAAATCAATTTTAAGATTGCCATATTTATCATAGGCGATAATGGTGGCCGGACCGAAAAGAGGATTGCCTATAAACTGAGTCGGCTGGATATCAAATTTCAGACTTTCCAGGAGACCGGGAAGAACGATTACGGAGATTTCGCGATATATTGAATCAACCGAAGCACGCAAGACAGCGCCGCCGACCGCATAAAGATATTGTTTGGAGGAACCGTAACCACCATTCAAATATATATCATTTATTATCGGTTTGAATCCGGCCGGAGAGGAATCACCAACGACAAGAGTCAGGCTTATCTGCCCACTGTAAGGATTGCCGAAACTATCAATAGCGTTAATGATATTGGTTTCATATGGTTCACCGGCCAAAACCGAATCCGCTCCTTGCAGAGTAAATGAGGCAATGGAGCCGGAAAGGAGATTAATCCATCCGCTGGTAGCGCTGATAGTGCCATCAGTGACGGTTATATTCTGCCGCCCGACGGTATAAAGGGTGAATAGGCTTCCGTCAAAGGAATGCCGGCCGGAATCAGTCGGGATAAAATGATATTTTCTTAATCCATTATAATAAAAGGCTGCCTCATTATCGGACGATGTGAAATATACCGAGTCATTAAAATCCGTTTTAAGGTTACTAAATTTATCATAAGCGGAAACGGAGACAGGGGATTCAAATGATTTTCCGACCCGCGCCGACTCCGGATAGGCGGTGATTGAAAAATGATCTAAGTCTCCAGGAATGACTGAAATCAAACCGGAGCTAATCACCAGTTGCTTATAGGCCGTTACAATTTTCCCCATCCCAACGGTTGTGGCCAGGAAATTTCCGTCAGAAATTATACCAATTTCGTCATAGTCAGGGGAAAGCGACCATCTGATCTCAAGGCCGGTTATCTGATTTCCGAATCTATCATAGCCAAATACCGTAAAGAATTGTGACAACCCCGCCCGCAATGTCACCGGCTCTGAAGGGGATATTGATAAACTAATCGGCCGATCGGGATAAATCGTAAATGTCTCCGACATCGTCGGCCCAAAAGTAATCTTAAACGACTTATCAAAAATTAATCCGGAGATTTGGTAGTCCCCGGCAAGACGAGGATTTTTTATGGAATGAACGGTAAAGAT
>JAPLUS010000350.1 GCA_026397495.1 Candidatus Zixiibacteriota bacterium
GTTGCTCAATATCTGCTCGCACCGGAGCCGAGTTGGACATCTTGCCTGTGGTTATATACCGCTGAACCGCCAGCCAATCCAACATTTCATTGAATATCGTCTGTGCCGTCTGCTCGGGAACCGGCAGAAGTGTAAATGAGAAATGAGCCGTGCGAAATAAAGAGGTCTCGTATCGGCAGGCGACTACTTTACCTTCATATGTCTCCACATTTCCGACTCTGATGCCGCATTTCTCTTCAATTGTCGGAGTACGATTCCCATACACTGATCTATAAATATAAAGCGCTTCGGAACCGTAACTTTTTTCAATATAACCGACTTCAGGAAGCGCCCCGCCCGAGTCAACCATAGTAGACCCATCTTCACATCGATACGGTAATTCATAGATTCCTAAACCAGGGGTACCGGGCTTCTTATACCAGAGATAGCGAGTCTCCAAAAGAGTACTATCAAGCCTGATATCGGGCAGGAATGATTGTATGGAATAGGCGCCGATAAAATCCTCGATCCGGATCTGACCATTACGGCCAAACGGATGGGGGAAGCTATTATCACCCGGGTAATAAATATCAAACCCAATCCATGCAGTCCAATTTATCCGGTCGACACCAAAGTAGTTACGATACGGTTCCGGGGCAGTCAGCATCATGGGTATGAATTCCGTTGGTGACGTCGAGAACGGCCCGCGCACCATAGACCAGGCACTCATACCGGCGCTGATACCCTTCAATATCTCCTGACCTTCAAGGCTGGTAATCATGAGCTGTCTGCTGGGAGAATCCTTAATATAAAGAATTATCTTGTGCTTGAGAATGTCGCGCAGACTCACCGAGCCGATTCCCTGTTTCTCAACATTGTCAAGGTTGCCAATCTGAAAATAATCCTGAGTGCATCGCCATTTGGGATAGTCGATTATAGCGATTAAGAAACCAGTCGAATCATAGATATAACGCGGCGGCAGGATATTGGCCGTGTCAAAGGAGCCGGGTTTCCAATTATTGATAAGTCGTCCATAGACACTCTTAACCATAGCGGGGACGGTATCAGGATATTTATTGGAGTCTCCCGACGCCCAGGGGGCACCCGGGAATACCGGCCAGTTCAAGAGGCCTCTCAATGAATGACCCATAGGTGTGGCATCCAATACAATCACGTCACGCTCAAACTTCGGTTCGACGACTGAAATCCACTTAAAGGCCGGAATTCTATCCGGGACCTTGGAATCATCCCGCGCCTGACACCAAAACAGAAAATAACCCTGCCGCGTGGTATCGGCGTCAGCAGCAGGACGCTCATCGCGATAAACATCATATAAATTAACACTCGTGGCCGTAGTCCAATTAGATTCCTGCACAAGGCGAACTAAGCTATCAGGAAGTAGTGAATCCTTAAAAGACATAGACCAGGATCCCAAAGGCCCATTGATTAAATTGCCGCCATTCACCACGGTTGAATCCCAGGCAGTATCATAGTCTGTTACCCATGGATCAACAGTGGTGTCAATAGTGGTATCGATATCCTTGACAAACCTAAACCAATCTTCGAGATGATATATATCCCCGAAAAGATTAACATAAACAGATTCTACATATAAACCGTCAATTATCGCTTTTCCCGCGCTGTCATAAGGACCATATAACTTCCAGCTAAACTCAAACGGCGGCGGATTACGAGGATAATCAATCGGATCCGTGCCCGAAAAAGAAATGGTAATCCCCTCCAAAACACCCGACGTATCCTTAGCGTTTACATAGGGATCAATTAATTCATTCGCAGCAATTGCAGTCTCAGGGAAATGACTATTCTTGCTGAACAAGCGATAGATTATTCTTGACTTGGCGTCCTTATTATCAACAGCCTGAATAAAAACATACGAGGCCACAAATTTCCTGACCGGATCGCCAATATCCGCCGACATCTTAATACGTGAATTGCTGGCGGGATTGTCCAAAGAAACGGTATCAATAATCCACGGTATGGAGTCATCCGGTAGCGCAAGATATATATCCGGCCCGCCCCAACCGGCAACTATCGTGTCCTCGACCACAGCATGACGGAAATATTTTATAAATCCATCAACGTCCGTCCCATACCAATAAATAATGGTATCGGCGGAAAATCTGGCCCCTTCCACAGGTATATTGACAAATTCAACCGTAGGAGGCAGATTCGATCGCGCGGGACCTTTAATCTCCTTTGTGCACCCACCTAATATATAGGCGCTGA
>JAPLUS010000175.1 GCA_026397495.1 Candidatus Zixiibacteriota bacterium
TTCATTGTGTCGCCGTCCCATAAACCGCTTTATCGAGAAAACTGTGTTTTCAGGATTAGTAACGGCCTGCCTCTTGGCCGCCGCTCCAACCAATCTCTCGCCGGATTTGGCAAAGGCTACCACTGATGGCGTGGTTCGCCCCCCTTCCTGGTTGGGAATGACCACGGCATCGTTCCCTTCAAGAACAGCCACACAAGAGTTGGTTGTTCCCAAATCGATTCCTATGACTTTTCCCATTTAAAATCTCCTTCTATGTCAATTTGTATTATTTTATATTTTATCTATTCATCGGTGTTGTCTTTGGCCACTTCCATTTTTCCCCCACTGACAGCCACCTTACTATGCCGGATTATTTTCCCATTAAGCATATAGCCGGCCGCAATTTCCTCCGCAATCATCCCGTCGGGATACTTATCTGATTCCACTTTCATTACTGCCTCATGCAGATGAGGATCAAATTTTTGCCCCACCACCTGGATTTTTTTAATCCCCTCTTTCTTGAGAATATCGGATAAATGCTGGTTTATAAGCTCGGTCCCTCTATGCAAGGAATCAAAATCGGTGGCGCTTTTGGCGACCTCCAGCGCCCTTTGGAAATTATCCATTACTTCCAGTATTTGAATCAGAATATTTTCGTTGGAGGTCTTTATTTTTCTCTGAAGGGATTTCCGTTGAAGTCGCACTATGTATCTCGATATTCCCTTGTCCCGCTTCTGTTACAGTTTTACTCGTTAGGGTTTCTTCGCTTTCAGCATTTTGGGCTTTGAGTTTTTCTTTTTCTCGATGGTGGCTCATCTCTTCCTCATAAATCAATTAAAGCATCACTTAGCGATTTAGCCGTATAGTCCACAATGGAAACCAACTTTGAATATGGCATCCGGGTAGGACCAAGAATGCCAATGACGCCAAAATTATTGCCGGTCTGATACTTTGAAATAACCAGAGAGCAGCTTCGCATTTCATTTATTTCATTTTCACTGCCGATAGTAATGACAATTCCCTCTCCAACGGATTTTGACTCCAGGAATTCAATCAGTGATTTTTGATTCTCCAGAAGTTTGAAAAAATCCGTGATTCTATTACGATCCGCAAATTCCGGTTGGCTGATCAATTTGTCGGCGCCGGTATAATGAAGTTTTTCGTCACCTTGATCTTCCCATATAACGGACTTGGAGTCAAGAAAAAGTTTAATCAAGCGAGACGAGCAAGAGGTATTAGCCAAACGGTCATTCAAGGTTTTCCTTATATGCCCCAGGGTTAAGCCGGCCAGACGCTCATTTAAAACTGATTCCATCTGCCGCAACTCCGCGATATCAATATCCGATTCTACCTCCATCAGAATTGTCTTGGCTAAGCCCGACCTTACGGCCACAATAACCAATAACTTTCCGTCGGCAACGGGGATTAAGTCAATTCTGGTTAGGACTCCCTCATCAAATTTGGGCGAGATTGTAATCCCCAGTTGACTGGTAATTTCACCCAAAATTCTACTAGTCTGACTAAGAATTGCATCTAATCCCTTATTACCATCATTTACCATACCTCTAATTTTGGATTTATCAGCTTCGGTAAGCGGTTCCGTTTTGAGAAGCATATCAACAAAGACCCGATAACCACTGTCGGTTGGTATCCGACCGGCTGAGGTATGAGGCTGACGAATTAAACCTAATTCCTCTAAATCCTGCATTGTATTTCTAATGGTTGCCGGCGAGAGACCCATTCGAAATTTATTAGCAATAACTCTCGAACCAACCGGATCGGCCGTTTGGATATAGTGATTTATAAGGTTTTGAAGAACCCTCAATTCTCTGGAATTCAAATTTTCAAATGCCATATTACTTCTTTATTATACAACGACTTATTGTATAGGTTTGGCAATCCGCCATTTAGAGTGCTAAATAATTTATACGATAAACTATCTAAGTCAAGTGATAATTTAACTATGAATCTTAGGATTTTGGGAATTATGCGGAAGGCCGGAAATATTATGCCTACTAATATTGGCTACAGCATGGCCAGGATGGAATAACAGTAAGAATGAAGCAATTGGGACCCAATCTACAGGGCTTGTTGAAAAAGCTTTTCACGCGCAGTC
>JAPLUS010000081.1 GCA_026397495.1 Candidatus Zixiibacteriota bacterium
TTTCTGACAATCATTTCACCGGCTTCGGGATGGGTCAATCCCAATTGCTTTTTTTCCTCGTCGAAGACGGCGCCGGATTCTTTGATGTTACTCAAAATCAACTTATATTCGATCGGATAATGATGTAGAAAATAAAGAAGCCCGATATCATGTAAAAGACCACAGGTAAAGGCATTTTCAGGAGAGGAATATCCATAAGTAATCGCCAGCTTGCGACTCGTTACCGCAACCGAGATGATGTTGCTATAAAGCATCCCAATATCAATCCCAACATCATGTTCAAGTTTCTCGCGATTGAAAATGGCCGCCGATAGTGTCAGGCACTTAACCGTTGTCATCCCCAGAATCATCACCGCTTGATGAACACTAATTACTTTCTGAGCGAGACCATAGAAGGGAGAATTGGCGATTTTCAGAACCCGGCCGGTTAGGGCAGGATCTTTGTTTATAATATTTGATAGGGAATCAATGCTTATTTCATCTCGATCGACGGACTCCAGTACCTGCAAGACCGCTTCCGGAAGTGCCATCAACTCATTATTCTGAACTATATCTTTGGCAACATCAATCGTTCTGGACATAATTATTTCCGCTTAACTTATACAAGGTATATCGGAATTTCCGGAAAATAATTGATGAAAACGGTCAGCTTCTGATACTGGAAGATCTGGCTTTGGCAATCAGGTCAGCCAGCTGCTCCATACGGAAGGGCTTATGTAAAATCGAATCTACCCCCGCCATGGATAATTTCTCCCTATCCACCGTTGCTCCCCAGCCGGTTATCATAATTATCTGAGTTGACGGGGAAAGAGATTTTATCTTTGCGGCCAACTCCAGACCATTCATACCGGACATAAACAGATCGGCAATGACAATCTCCGGGCGGTGTATCTCAAAAAGATCAAGAGCATCATGACCATTTCGAGCCGTTACTATTTTATATCCCATGGACTGACACATGGCCGCTAAAAGCTCCAGAATTACCACCTGATCGTCGACCGCAAGGATGGATATTGGTTCACTGTGAACAGGTTTTTTCTCTTTATGAAATTGGATGGTCGATTTTTGGGAGAACCGGAAAGAAAAATAAGATGGAATACGGCTGTACTTATCATAAGCAAATTCAGCTTCAAAAACGGTCAGCTGTGAAATGAAGTCTTTACTCTTTAGGAGACTTTCCAGCATATTGGGCAGCAGATAACGGCCAAAAGCGGCGACCGGTTCGACCGGTGGAAAATTTTTGCGATGCCGAGATATATCGACATATATCCGATCTTGGTACGGATAAGTGCCTATGGTAATAATTTCATCTTCAGCTACATTCTCCGTAAAAGTCCGACTGGCAGAATCAAGAAAGGACTCAAAAGCATCAGCATCTATACCAAGGGCGGGAATATCTTTCAGATTGAGATTAACTTCGAAGGGCCGGCCGCCTATCATATAGAGATTGCCGGAGATACCATTGTGACGGAAGAAATCAGCTGTTACCAGATTAATATCGGTCAAATTTTCAACTGCTTTCCCCTCCGCAGTCTTTTCCGGCAAAAAGGATTTGACCTTACGGGCTATTCCCTCAGTAATATTTAAAATAGAATCAAATGAGTTGGCAACTTCACCAGTCAGATTCAGATCACGACGTGCCATTTGGCAATAGCCGGAGATAGCCGCCAAGTCATTATTTATTTCATTAATTTGAGAAACCGTCAATGTTTCCAACTCGGGCGGCGAAGACTCCGCAGGCACAACCGAATTGATTAGACAAACTTCTATTCTAAGATTAAAAAGGCCAATAAGGACCGATAACAAGCGGTGGAGTTCCATATTGATTAAGGGAGAATCCTGAAATCCGAATATTGAAAATATAGACTCAACCTGTCCCTTTACCATTATGGGATAGTCTGCCTGAAAAATCGGTTTTCCCCTGTCTCCAAAAAGACGATTAAGGATACCGACATTTTCTTCGTCATAAGAGATAAGATTCTCAGCAACGGAAGCGGCTCCGGAGACAAATTGGTTGGCTTTGACCACGGCCGTCTTACCAGTGGTTCCTTCGCCAATGGAAATTATCAGCTCCCCAAACTCTCCATCATTACTATTGCTGTGGGCTACTTTAAAATGCTCCCCTTGACGTTTATAAAGTAGAAAAACGGAATCCGGGGGCACAATTCCGGCCAGCTCCTGCACCAAGGCCTTTAGACTTGTCTCAATCTGCTCCCAAGTCATCTTGATTTTCAAGACATTGACAATGAATTCAATTGCCCGGCTTCGTGAATCACTGGCATGTTTGGAAATACCATTGGCAATAATAAGGCCGCCTATGGCCGCCACCATTTTAGCTGTCTTCAGATCGAAATCGGCAACCGTTGTCAGACCGTTATTGTTCCTGAATAAAATGGCATTCCCACGAGTATCGGCGGGGATCAAGACCGAGGAGCGGGCGATAATGGCATTGCCCAATTCGTCCCTGCCCTCCTGATTAAGAATAACCGCCTTATTCTTGGAAAGGGCGCTGAGCAAAGCCGTTTTGAAATTATCAGAAAAATCCGATTTTTCTTTAGTGCCGCCATATATATTAAGCCGCCCCTCAACCAATCCTAATAACCAGACTTCATCTGAGCCAAGTAGCCCCAAGCATCGCGCCGTAAAATCGGTCGGCGATACGGACTCGCCCAATGAGCTGGTAACGGCTTCTATTTGTCTAAAGAAATCCTCAAACCTAAAGTGTCGCGATTCCAATTCCCTTGTGCTTTTACCCAAATCCCGAATAAGACGAGTTACCTCGATTTTCTCCGACAACCATTCCGTAACAGGATTTATAATGGAAATATATTCACGTGAATAGCGACGCTCTTCCTGCGAAAATAGAAGCAAAGCCCCCAGTTTATCCTTTCCGGAAATTAACGGCATAACCAGAATGGAGCGGAATCTTGAAGCCGCCAATTGGGCTTTGCCCCCCATGTTTCTAAAATCGGATGACAAAAGAGGGGTCTCTTCTTCAATGGCCTGAGTTACAATATTCCGGCCATAGGGATAATATTCCAATAGCGAAATTTCCTCTTTGGATAACCCGGCCGCCGTCGTAAGAACAAATTGCCTTTGATTACGATTAAGAAAAAAGATGGCTCCGGCCTCTTCTTCCAATCCAGCCAGAAGATTTTTGAGAATTCTATCCAAAAGCTCTGATATCGGGTAGGGATAACGACTTTCTATCTGAAGGTTCTCAAGTAGTTTCAGCTTCTCGAGGTGATTGGCAACTTCTCGATCACGATCACCCCAGTAACTGAAATAGATAGCCAGGCCGGCTGTAAATAAAAGGAGACCTATTAAAAGCGAAAGAAACTTGCCCACCATTATCGCCGTGTAGATCTTTTCCAAGAACCAGGTAGGATAACCCGGTTGCTGTTGCAGAAGGTTTATCAGCGCCGTTACAAAAATCAGGACAAGACCGGCATAAACCAATCCGGTCCCGCCGGCTTCTTTTGTCTTGCCTATTTTCAGTCGATAGATGATGAATATGGAGAGAATAATCAGAATGATGATATAGAAAATAGCGGTAAGTTGATTAAACATTGCTTGACTCCACAATTTCACCATGCAAGGTCCAGCTATCGGCGGCGGTTACTCTTATCTTCTGAATAGTCCCGATAATCTTGCGGTCACTCTCAAAGAGAATGGTTTTATTCCCTTCTGTTTTCCCTTTTAGAATTTTACCGCTCCGTCTGGAAAAACCATCGACAAGAACAGAGCGGATGCGGCCCAATTCCAGCTGGTTTCTTTCAAAAGATACCTTTTTTTGGATATTTATCAAGTCTATAAGTCGTCGAATTTTCTCCTTTTCAAGAATATCATCATCAAGCATAGCGGCTTTGGTCCCCTCCCGCGGAGAATAGTGGAACATAAAAGAGGAATCAAAGCGAATGGCCCTAACCGCTTCCAAAGTCATTTGATATTCCCCCTCCGTCTCCGAAGGGAAGCCGACAATTAGATCGGTCGTAAGCGCTATCTCCGGAATAGCGACTTTAAGCTTTTTAACAAGTTCCCCATAATGATCATAAGTATAAGCTCGTCCCATCTTTTCCAAAATTCTGTTAGAGCCGGATTGAAGAGGAAGATGCAGATGCGTCATTACCCTTGGCTCCGAGGCCATTGTTTCAATCAGTCGCTCGGATAAATTTCGAGGGTGCGATGTCATAAACCGTATTCTTCTGATATCGGTTTCTTTAGCAACGGCTCTTATTAAATCAGAAAAGTCGAACCGGCCGTCGTGATAGGAATTGACATTTTGACCCAAAAGGGTTATTTCCAGAACACCATCATCCACAAAAGCGTTTACCCGACGGATAATATCGGCCATTGGATATGACCTTTCATGACCCCTGACATACGGCACGATGCAATAGGTGCAAAAGTGACTACAACCCCGGGAAATTGTAATATACGCGGAATATTTGGTATCTCTTGAGGGGAGCTGATCGCCATTTTCCTCATAGCCGATCTCGACATTTACATTGGGCATCCCCAATTCGTTTTCAAGAAACTGCGGCAGTCTAAATATGGCCTCGGTTCCCATCACAAAATCGACAAAAGGCGCCCGGTCGAGTATTTTATCTCCCAATCTCTGCGCCATACAACCAACAAAAGCGATTCTTTTGGCGGGATTATTTTTTTTAAAGAAACTTAATTCCCCCAAACGTCCCCAAACTCTTTCTTCGGCTTTTTCCCTGACCGAGCAGGTATTTAAAATGATTATTCCCGCTTCTATTTCAGTGTCAACCGGAGTATACCCGCGGGCATTAAGAAGTGCGGCCAGAGAACCGTAATCGGCCAGATTCATCTGACAACCGAAGGTTATTATTTTATAGCGTTTGTCGTTCATACTCGGAGTCGTCATCCCTATTACAGATTTCCGGCTATAAAATAGGGATAAAACCGCCTTT
>JAPLUS010000192.1 GCA_026397495.1 Candidatus Zixiibacteriota bacterium
ATAACACTTCGCCCTCTGAATGGCATGTTTCTCTCCTCCTCTCACGAGATAACATACCACAATACTGTAAACCATGTCTTGACACTATCTGTAAAGAATCTTATGATACTGTACATCCCCTTGGGTTTTGACATTATAGTGGGACAGATGTGGACTCGCCGCGGCGGGGGCACCTGACCTACTGGGCTTTTTCAACAAGTCCTAAAGTCTGCCGCGCACGTACAACAGACACATCATAAGATACGCTCGGGCAGACTAAAGGGAGTGTTGAAAAAGCATGTATTGTGAAATGATCTTCTGCTTTCATTAGGCCCCGGTCTTAAACTGTCATTCCCCGCCGCGGCGGGGAATCCAGAACGTATTAACTGACTTGCACTTATATTTCTTTCTTCTGGATCCCCGATCAAGTCGGGGATGACAATACTAATGACATTTTCCTCATAAGTGTGCTTTTTCCTTTTTGGGGACTTTTTCAACACTCCCTAAAATCTGCCGCGCACGTACAACAGACACATCATAAATGATAGGTCACTTGTGGCAGGGTTACATTCCTAAAAAAGTCAGGCACTTTAAACCCTGCGGAACTCCGCACACTGACATTATCTATTTTTGATTTCCTTAATTGATGTGATATCCGTATATTGGCTTCGGCAGTATTAAATAGGTTCTTCATGGCCGATAGTGTGGGAAATATTCGAGATGCAATTTAATTTTAATATCCAAAACGATGGTCTCTCCCAACCTATGAAGGTTATGTTTGTGACGCATAATTATATCCGCTTTAAGGGAGATTATGCGGGCGTCTTTTTGCACCTTCTGGCGCGGAAATTAGGGAATTTCGGCATTGAGGTTACGGTTATCGCTCCTCATGATGCCGCGATGCCGGAATTTGAGATAATCGATGGGATAAAAATATATCGCTTCCGCTATGGCGATGACAATCATGAAACTTTGGCCTACCGCGGTGATATGGATCGACAAATAATGAGAAACCCGCTTAAAATATTTCGCCTTATTAAATTTCTCCGATCCGCTTATAAATCGGCTTGTTCAATAGTGGAAACTCAAAATATTCGTATTATCTCCATACATTGGCTCGTTCCCAATGGCATTGTGGGGTATTTTTTAAAACGCCATTATGGCAACAAGATTGATTTATTCATCAGTTCTCACGGCACCGATATTCGGCTTCTCAAAAAATGGCCGATTATTTACTATTTCTTCAAACCGATTGTAAGGAGAGCAAAATACTGGACCGTTGTCTCCAATTTTCTTAAAACTTGGGTAGAGTCCCATTATAAGAGCGTCTCCGATAGATTGAGAGTCATTCCGCTTCCAAATGATGAATCGGTTTTTTCCCGCGATTCCGAGATAAGCAAAGAGCCGACCCTGATCGTGGCGATTTCGAGACTGACATCGCAAAAGAGACTTCCTGTTCTTCTCAGGGCGATTAAGATGGCCTCGGCAGATTTGCCGGAAATCAGATTGGAAATATATGGCGCCGGACCGGAAAGGGCCAAATTGGTGGGATTGATAACCGAGTTGGGTCTGGAAGGAAGGGCGAGACTTTTTGACCCCTTGCCGCAGGAGGAACTCCGAAAGATCTATAATAGAGCCTCTATCGTCGTGCTAAATTCTGCCGAGGAAGGCTTTGGATTGGCTTTGACTGAAGCGATGTTGTGTCGAACGGCGGTGATAGGAACAATATCCGGCGGAATTACTGATATTATTGATGACAATAAAACTGGTTTGCTGGTGCCATTGGACGATGATAAAAAACTGGCTGAAGCGATAATTAAACTGATTAAAGACAACCGACTCTGCGCCCAGCTGGCGCTGAATGGATACAATAAGGCGCTTGAGAATTTTTCCTCCGCTTCCTCAGCTAAACGCTATGCGGCTCTTTTCCGGGCATAATTTTTATGGCTGCAGGCCCCAGGGGTCACGTTCCTGAAAAGCAGGAGGGCGGAGCCCTGCGAAGCTATCAGACTGTCATTCCACGCCGCGGCGAGGAATCCAGCCCGCCTGCCGGACGGGCAGGGACGGGCAGGGTCGAGCAGGGACGAGCAGGAAGGATGCTGTTGCCGACGAATAAATGGCTATTAGTTTTGAAAGAATATGGGTTTGTTGAGCAATTGTAGGTCGGGTTTCGAAACGGTGAATGAAGTGAACGAGTGAGAAACCCGACAAATGGATTTGATATGAAATCATGTTGTGCGCGGCAGACTTTAGTCTGCCCGCAAATAATGGTAATAAAATAGTCTTACACGGTAGAACGGACTTTAATTGGCGGAACCCCGCCAAAGGCGGGCAGGCGCAGTTCCGCCCTACCTTTACTACGAGTACTGCAATATGCCCCCGATTTGTTACCGAAACCCTGAAGTAGTACACTGCGGCGGAGATCCTCTGACTTCACGGGGATAATAAACAATGGAAATAGGTCAAAGATTCCCGCCCGTCAAAGGCCTGGTTTATCAACCTTCGCGGGAATGACATCCGACACTCTTCAAGCATTATCATATATAATGGTTTGAGTTGTAAGGGGGTCACATTCTCCGCACAACTTTGAAATGGAAATCATTTGAGCCGTTGCTCAACGAGCGTGAGGATTTCGCGCGTATGGTTGGGGAATTGATCAATCATCCGGCCGGTCATAAAGCGTTTGAATTTCTCACTGCGGTTATTGGTCGAATGGCATATAAACCTTCCTTCCCAATCATGCCAGACTTTGTCAAATTTCTTCGAGTCTAATGCTTCAGCCCGTCCCTCATCCATTGGCCGATTTTGGGATAGAGAAATAAGAGTGTTCCGGATTTTTTTGAAAGGCCAATCTTTAGATAAGGCAAGCCCAATTATTTCTTGGATCCGGTCGTGGCCGGTTTGAGAAAGGTCATACCCGCTTCTTCGCAGGTCGACCATAATGGATATCAAAATATGGGCGCCTCGCCGGATATTTATACCATTTAATTTTGCCAAATTATTGAAAACATCGGCAAAAGGAGAAAGGGAGAGGGCCGAAATTTGCTCCCGGTGAAGTCCCATCTTTTCCCATTGTTGTTGTTTTTCCCAGAGCGGCTCGCCGACTTTCTGTCGATTTTTGGCCACCCGCTCATCGGCAATCCTTACCGGTGGATGATCGGTATCCGGGTACATTCTATCCGGCCCCGGGAGAATCCTTTCAAAGTCAGTAGTGCCATCTTTCATATCCTGACGGGTTTCGTTAATGACGCCAATGGCCAGTTCGGATATTCGTATTTTAATTTCATTGGTGGCGGTGATGACATCATCCGATGAGCCGCAGATAATAACAATATCATCATTTGGACGACAAGGCCAACCGCCTTTTATTTCATTCCAGAGAGAGTCGGGTATATCATATTCCTCTCGTCGGGAATAGAAAAAAAGAATTGGCTTAGTGTCAAGGCAGGCAATTACCCTCACCCGACCGGAAAGCTCAGAACCGAAATTCCAATGAGGCTGGAGTTGATATCCTATTATATCCGCCATATTGGGCAGCAGAAGGGCTGTTACTTTTAGGGGGAGGTCGCTTTCCAGACGATGGCCAATGATATTTTTGGTGCCGCTGAATAGCGGGGTCAGGTTAATTTCTTCATAGGGAATATTGTCGGCCGATTGAAAACGGCCGGAGAAAATGTTTTTCAGTTCCAGAAGCCTTTTTTGCCTGATGGCTTCAATGGCTGTGAGAGGCCTAATATTTTTAACCTTGAATACTCCCTTTATTTCGACTCGATTGCCGCCGGCAATGGAGACATTGACATCCTGCCGCACGGTTCCAATTCCCCGGCGCACCAGTCCGGTAATCTTCATAGCGTTTCCCAGCAGGCGGCAAACCTCGGCCGCCTCAAGCGGGTTTTTCATATCCGAAGCAGTAATAATCTCGACGAGGGGGATAGATAAACGGTCAGTGGCAAATGTAATGCAATGGCCAATATCGGAAACTTCCCGGCAGGCCTCTTCCTCAAGATTAACCTGCGTTATGGTAATTTTCCGCCCTTTACCTGCTCGTCCCTGCTCGTCCCTGCTCGAGCCTGCCCGTCCCTGCTCGACCGGCAGGCGGGCGGCAGGCGGGCGGCAGGCGCGCGGCAGGCGAGCGGCAGGAGAGTATGGGATCCAGCCGTCAACCCCAATTATCATTGTCCTTTGAAAACCGGTCGGAATGGAACCATCCAAATACTGCTTCCGGATAATATGGATTTCATCAACTATTCGGCAGTTAAAAAGAAGAGCTATCTGGATAGCGTAGTCAATTGCCTGCTGGTTTACCAGGGGTGTCCATTTTGTCTGGCAATATATACTCGAAAGTTGAAAAATAAAGGGATTTTTCAGAAAGTCAATCAACCCCTCCTTAGCCTATGATTTGGGCGCCAATATCCCTTTAAGGTAGTCGCCGGACAGTCGAGCTGGGAGTTTGCGTCAGGCGGCATCTGTCGGGCGATATGGCGATTGGGAAGCAAAAGTTAGGTTATTCCAAGGTGGTTGAGGATTATTGGGGAATAATGGAATGCCTAAATAATGGCTCGTACAAGCCACTTAATGTCTATCCGCATCACCCGTATTAATAATGGACAAATTTATACATTATAGGACCAACCCTTTTTCTCTATGAGAACGGTCTATTTTACCTATGAAAATATTTTCAATAAATGTAAAATATTTCTTGCAATAAGTTTTAAACATAGCGTTAATTTGTTTTCAGAGGAGAAATTGTAGAGGAAAATCGATAATTGCGGAAATAGTAGCAAAGTAAATTGAATCTAAAATGAAACCTAATAAGGTTAAAGTAAAACCCCAAACAATCTAAGTTCCAAGGAGGATCTAATGCCGACAAAGAAGAAAGCGGCGAAGAAGAAAGTAGCCAAGAAAAAAAGCAAGAAGTAATGAGAAGGTAGTCTTGTTGCAAGACTGAAGACTTCAAATCCTATTTGGTGTAAAGGAGGAATAAATGCCAAAGAAAGCGGGCAAGAAGTCGGCCAAGAAGAGAGTGGTTAAGAAGAAGGCCGCCAAGAAGCCGGCTAGGAAGATAGTTGCCAAGAAGAAAATGGCTGCTAAGAAAAGAACTCCACGTAAGCCAAATCCGGCTTTTATGCGCCCAATGCAGCCTGACGACATGCTTGGCGCCGTAGTTGGGATGAAGGCAATACCCAGGACGGAAATCACCAAGAAACTCTGGGACTATATCAAGAGAAATAGGCTCCAGGACAATGTCAACAGGAGAATGATCAACGCGGATGACAACCTGAAAGCAGTTTTTGGCGGCAAGAGACAGGTCAGTATGTTTGAGATGACCAAATTGGTCTCCAAACATATGAGCTAGTCTCCATCATTTCGCAATCAAAGGCCGAATTAAGATTCGGCCTTTTTTATTGGCCATTTCCCGCATTTTAATTTCGTATCTCCATTCTCTTGCTCCCGGGCAAAAGATTTAGTAACATATCAGTATATCACTTGAGGAATCTATTTAATTTGCAAAAGGCGCAATATAAGAGGAAGATGGATGAAAATCGCAATTGCTAACTTTGGAGAATCATCATAGATGATCTATATTGTTGGCTTGAGAATGGTGATGGTTCGGCGGTGAAGGGATGAACTGGGTCGCTTGATGATGGCGCTTCATCTTTTGGCAATTGGGATTATAATTGTGGTTTGTGGGTCATTCTACTCTAAAAATGCAGGTGTGTTGGTGGTGGTATGGATAAGATTGAAGTCAGGGCCCCGGCCAAGATAAATCTTTTTCTGAAGGTTCTAAGGAAAAGAGGCGATGGCTACCATGACATTTTTTCATGGTTCCAGGGTGTTGATCTTTTTGATAATCTGATTATTGAGAGAATCGCTAAAGAGGGAATAAGTCTTTCGCTTGAAAATCGCAC
>JAPLUS010000461.1 GCA_026397495.1 Candidatus Zixiibacteriota bacterium
TTCGACTATTTTCATCGGCATTATCATGAAAGCATCAATCCCAATAACGGCCAATGGATTTGCTATTTTCTCTGCCGCAAATCCTGTGACTACAATCATCTTAATTGCGGGAAATTCCTGCTTTATTTGCGCGGCCAAGCCAGGCAATTCATAAGGCGAAAAATTGGAGTTTGTAAGAATAACCAAATCATATTTAGATTGGCGCAGTGCGTTCAAGATATTTTCTCTTTTGAAAACTGGCTCGATGGCGGTTACTGAAATATCAATATCTTCAAGGACATCGGTAACCCATCTATTTAAAATCTGTTCGGCTGCAATCAAAACATTCATATAATTATTGTCGGCATTTTACATCCACCGATTAATTAATTGAAGTAAATAACTACCCACTTTTTTAGGCAAGTATCAAACCAGGTCGGCCCTATCGCAACCAATAGGATTTTGGGAAGCTAATAAGCAAGCGAAATGTGGTCGGTGGACTTTGGTGGTCTTTTTAAACATTAAATATTTGCGAAATTCGTTCAGTTCGAGGGTATTTAATTGGGTGCGGGAATGAATGGAATCAATTGGAAATAGTTGGTGGCCCAACCGGTCTTGACATATGTACAATATCTCAAAAAAAGAATGTCGAAACTGCAGGAGTTTCGACCTATAAAACTAAAAACAATCACTTATGAATTCATCGAGAAATCCGTTAAAGCGGGAGTGCTGGGTGATAAAAACGAAATGGTCGGCTTTTTCGAAAAGAAAATAGCGAGCATTTTTGAAGTGATTAACCCATGATTTTCTAAAATCCGCCCCCACGGCACTGTCAGTTTCCATAATGAAAATTGGTAGATCATTTTTTATAGGCGTTTTATCAGGAGGATACTTGAGGTTATATTCAACGCATCCCGCCACCGACTGAAACAACCAACGATAATTGCAGTATTTTAGGCCGGACATAATAAGATTCTGATGTTCCGCGCCTGATGATTCAGCAATCATTCCCGAATACCACTTCTCGGCCTCTACCTTTAGCTCATTGTCAGAAAGCTTGAGCAGGCTCGTGCCAAAATCAGCTCTGGCTTTAATTACATCCTCAAATCCTTGATAGGTACAATCAACAAAAACAACCCCCTTCAAATAGGGACTGTCTAATTTAACAATTTCAGGCAAAATCTGGCTGGCGAAACTATGGCCGATAGCAATAAATGGCTTTTTTATAACTTGGTTCATAAGACCGACAATGGCTTCGGCATCAATCCGAGGAGCAAAAATCGGATCAACATCTTTGGAGCTCTGCCCATGGCCAAAAAGATCAACCGTGACTATTAGAAAGCGATCCTTGAAGAAATCCACTTGATATTTCCAGCAGTTACTGTGAGCAGCGAGGCCATGAATGAAGAGAAGGGCTCTTTCGCCTTGCCCAAAGGTTTCATAGAAAAGAGACTGATTTCGATATTTATGGAAGGCCATAATAAACACCAATTCAATATTGCCTGTTTCCCAATTTGGTAATCTCTTCGGGCTATGTCAACCATTTAGTTGCCTTCAATTTTGCAGTATTTACTTTTGGCGAAGATTGGATATATTATCTCTTGGCGAGATGAGCCAATTATCAGATATAAATAGAGGAAAATGATAAAGAATAAATTGATGATTTCAACTTCCGGAATCAGGGGGATTGTCGGATACGGATTGAACCCGCTTATGGCGGCTTAAGGGATTAAAGGCCGCGGGGGGCATCTGCATTACCGCCAGCCATAATCCTTCGGAATGGAATGCCCTCAAATTTTTCAATAAGAACGGAGAGTTTATTGATAAGAAGACACTGGAGAAAATCAAAGAGTATTACTCCTTGGATAAAATCTCCTTCAAAGATTACAGGAATTTGGGGCCATTGAAGGCCGACCATTCTTGGATTGATAAACATATCCGTCAGATTTTCAAACTAAGAATTATCAATCGGAATAAAATAAAGCAGGCCAATCTGAAAGTTGTAGTTGATGCTATCAACGGAGCCGGGTCGATTGCTCTTCCCAGCTTGCTTGAGAAACTCGGCGTCGAGGTCATAAGATTGAATTGCGAAAGTAGCGGCGATTTTGTCCATTTGCCGGAACCGACGCCGGTCAATTTACAAATGCTTTCGGCGGCGGTAAAAAGATTCAAAGCCGATATCGGTATGGCTTGCGACCCTGATGCCGATCGGTTGGCGCTAATTGATAATACCGGCCGGCCGCTGAGCGAGGAATTGACATTGGCGCTCGCGGTGAAATTTGTTCTGGCTAAGCAGAAGGGTAAGGTTGTGGTCAATCTTTCCACTTCACGGGTTACCGAAACAACCGCCGGGGAAATGGGGGAAAAAACATTCTATACCCCGGTCGGAGAAGCCAATGTTATTGAAGGGATCAGGAAGCATAAGGCGGTCATCGGCG
>JAPLUS010000472.1 GCA_026397495.1 Candidatus Zixiibacteriota bacterium
AGGGAATCCAGCATACTAAAAAAAATAGTTACGAACAGATTAAGAATCAGTGGTCAGAATTCATACCCGAATTTAGAATTCTTTGCTTCTCCTCAGTTCATGATAATTCACTAATGTGGTCGCACTACTCTGATTCACATAAAGGTGCTGTCCTTGAATTTCAGAGTATTCCTAGCTTGGATAGTGCCTGGCTGATAGCGCAACCTGTAACATATCAAACATCGCCACCTATGTTGGCTACAATCGATGAATGGGTAAAAATACTAACTGGCCAGCAGAGTCTAGATCTCTTGAGCGTATTTACAAAATATGCTTGTACAAAAACCCCTATCTGGGATTACGAGAAAGAATGGAGAGTAGTCGGTTTTTGTCGTCACGGAGAGAAAGGACACTATTCAGACTATCGGTTCAGTCCACGGGAGCTTCGTTCAGTTTATTTAGGTTGTGATATATCGGGGGAAGATGCAACAGATATAACCTCACTTCTTAAATTTGATTTAGGTCATGTAAAAGTGTTTCGCGGAAAGAAACTTGAGCGTGAAAGAAGATTATCGTTTGAAGGAACAAAACTGTGAATGAGGCCCCTGTCCGAACATGTTGCTCTATGTGACCCCTTCGCGCGCCTGACCTTAGTCGTTATCATCCGTTGTTTGTCCGCCTGAGGTGGATAAATTTTTAATCGGTCCAGTGATATAGAACAGGCCCTGCTTCGGAACGGTTCGGTCAAGTAAGGTAGGGTGCGATGAATCGCACCAATTACGGGAGAACAGATGCATGCCGGATTATAAACGATGGTTTCGTGTTGGCGGGACATATTTCTTTACTATCGTGACATACAACCGGCGAAAGATATTTTGTGATGCTCATGGGCGTACATCTCTGCATCGGGCCATGGCTGAAGTCCAGGCCTCGCATCCTTTTGAAATGTTGGGTATTGTGCTTTTGCCCGACCATTGCCACTGTATATGGAAGATTGCGGACGATGACGACAATTTCTCACTAAGATGGGGAATGATAAAAAGGAGATTCACGAAATTATGGCTTACCTGTGGCGGACAGGATGTGCCGGTATCGCCGTCGAGAATCCAAAGAGGGGAGCGCGGCGTTTGGCAGAGGCGGTTCTGGGAACACCTGATTCGCGACCAGCAGGATTTTGCCCGGCATCTGGATTACATCCACTACAATCCGGTAAAACACGGATATGTGAAATGTCCTCATCAATGGAAGTATTCGAGTTTTCAGCGTTGGGTCAAAGAGCAAGTTTACGAGTTTGATTGGCTTTGCCAATGCCGGGAAAATCGTAAACCTCCTGATTTTGAGGTCATTTCTCATACTGTAGGAGAATGAATCGATATAATTAAGGTGGTGCGAAATATCACACCATAGGTGCTGCCGAGCGGCCGGCTATCCGGGATCCATCTTCACCCAATGAGATAATTCAAGTCATTTCTATTATTAACGGCATATCTCGCAGGGTAAATCCAAGAATTTCCTTTACGGCCAAGTCATTTCTGGGTATAATATGGCCGGAAAGTATAGGAATTTGTGTTTCTGCCACAGAGAGCACAGAGACCTCAGAGGATATAATTTGTCCTTTTATTATCTCTGTGGACCTCTGAGTCCTCCGTGGCTTAACTTGAAATAATGGATTAGAAGCGAAATAGTGTAAAGAAGACAGGAGACAGGAGACAGACGACAGAAGACAGTAAACAGAGACGTGAGAAAC
>JAPLUS010000416.1 GCA_026397495.1 Candidatus Zixiibacteriota bacterium
GCTCTTATCATCAAGGGTAAGCTTCATTATCCGGCATTGGGCTTTATAGCTCTTTGGGGTCTTCCAATTGAACTGCCACCAACCATCGCCTTTGTACTGCAATCCCGACGAGCCCGCTGCAAGCTCCTCTACTACAGTACTCGTGGGTTCACCCGCGAACGCTGCGCAGTTTACACTTTAGGAAGTGATGCTTTTAAAGCTCGCAGGATCAGCGATTGGCAGGCCATTCTTGTCGGTGATCCTCCATTTGACAGGGATGGCCTGGCCGGCATTAGCTTTGTTCACGACAGGCGTATTCTCTATCGGGCTGAAGAAACCATCGAAGGTATAAGGGACATACGGGGGGGCGAATTTCTGTATGCGGTTGCCCGTGTCGCCAATATAAATATTCCCCTCAGAGTCGACGGCGATTGAATGAGGGCACCAGGCTTTTCCTTCTTCATCTGGAAAGTCCGGTATTGCACTCGGTACAACCCTTTGGATGAAATTCCCATTGGAATCATATTTATAAACCCCCATAGCCCATTCTCTTTGAGAGCAAGCAAATATATTATCCTGCGAATCTATTGCTATTCCGGTGACAAAGTCCAGATACCATCTTGTGACAAATTGAAAATTGGCATCGAATTTTTTTATCTGACTATGGTATTCTGGAACACCTGGAGCGGGACGACCTGGTATAGGGTCGTGTCCATATGGAAGTCCACAACCAAACTCCCCCCAAACACTCACGAAAATATCGCCCTTGCTATTGACGGCGAGATAGTTTGCATAAAAAATATTAAGAGGATTATCATCGTCATAGTTCCCGCTTCCAAATCCTCCCAGGTAATTCCAATTTGAGTCGTACTTTTTAATTATGGGAAGCGACCAAGTTGTCAAATATTTATTTCCGGCCGCGTCAATAGCTATGTCCCCCACAACCGCTCCGTCCGCTGGGCCAGCCCATGCCTCAATAAATACTCCATCGCTATTAAATTTTTGAACAAGGGGGCATACTTTTGACCACCCACATGTCACATAGACATTATCGCATTTATCGATTCCGATCATCAGTATTGGAGAATCGAACTGACCCGGTCCGGTACCGAAGTCCCCTATCCGGGAGAGATAATTACGGTTTTTATCAAATTTTAGAATCCAATAGTTTTGATGATCGGCAACATAGATATTGCCTTTTGAATCGACCTCGATATCTTTGGGATAGGCAAACTGGTACCCCGCGCCGTTGCCATCCAATTTCCAGATAAAAGTATAGGGATCCTGAGCAAATCCCGGAACCGAAATCAATAGGGGCACGGCCAGCAGTGAAGCAAACAAGACAAACCCGACAAGAAGCCTTTTTGAAGACATTTCCCCCTCCTTTGAAGAATTCAAGGCAGAATTATGGGGGAGTTACCGATCTAGCGTTATAAAGAAGTGTAGTGAAAAGAACGCTGACAACCGCAAAAAAAAGATAGGATTCTTCCCTCCTTAACTCCGCCTCTGATCAATAACTAACCCAACAAATTCCTAATGTCAAGAGAAAAATATTTGCGATTAGCTCGGGCAAAGGCAGAGTAGAGGAGGGGCAATTAGTGCCGGTGGA
>JAPLUS010000195.1 GCA_026397495.1 Candidatus Zixiibacteriota bacterium
CTAAGCGAGCTATGATGCCTCCTTTTGGATCCGGTGTCGATGCGGCAATATGAGCCAGTTCCAGCGCCTTCGAATTGACCCACATTATATGGGTGTCCTTTGAAAATATGGCCGCCGGTCGCCCGCCGGTAACGCGGTCTAACATAAACCTATCGGGGGAAATATACTCTTGCCATTGATCGGGTGAATATCCTTCACCAACTACCCATTCATCCCCGTCCAAACTCGAGGAGAATAGTTCTATTCTTCGTAAAACATCCTTAAAAGAAGCTAAACCATCCAGCTTCACATTCCCCATTGAAATGGCCAGAAAATAAAAATGGGTATGGGCGTCAACGAAGCCCGGCAGAATGGCACTCCCCTTTAGGTCGCTTATTTTATAGGAAGAAAAATCCGAATCCGCCTGAAGTCTTTTCCCAACGGCAATAATTATATTATCCTTGACCGCCATAGAGTCGGCGATAAGGCCGTCAGCCGCCTGAGTGTATATCCGGCCATTACAATAAAGGCGACACATCGTCATATTTCTCCCCCTTGATACGAATATCATCCTGCCTTTGAGTAATCTTGAGTCGGTCGGTTTCCTCCAGTATGGGAATGATGAATTTTCGGGAGTTATGGAGTTTTTCCCGCAGGGTTGCCACCGTTAGAGTCTCACCTGAATCAAGTGTTCGTCGTATGGCAGCTATAATATTCTCCCAGTGTTCGCGATGAAAAACCAGGGTGGTGCCGATACGAATCAGAGCGCCGTTTGTCACCAGATAGGCCAGTGCTTCCTTTCGTGTTTTATCATCACCTATCAATTCTGTAACCGTAGGCGGGCTGTAACCGGATTGCCGCAGTTTTTCCTCAAGCTTAAGAGCTGTTTCTCCAAGTTCTCCCATGATAGATATAATGCGACCGGACAGGTCAAGACGATTTTTCTTCTGTACCAAGCGATTATTCTGGAGCATTAACTCCAATACCGGCGCTATTACCTTGGCCGGCAGGCCAATAAGACCGGCGATACGGTCAATATGGAGACCATCGATATGAGGCTGGTTGCTGAAGAAAACTTGAAGGGTGGAGATAATTTTATCCTCAATATCTCTTATGGCGTCGGGACGGTAATATAAGTTCCCCTGCCGGCCAAGTATCTTCCTCTGATACATTTCATCAAGCAGTTTATTTATCGTTGACTGTGAATAATTGCAATGGACAAAATCATTTTCGCAATCTACAAAAAGCTTGTGCACCAGCTCCGAATTGATTAGATTTGCGGCGGTGAGAATCTTCCTATCCCGGATATACTCATAATGCATGACATCTTTTTTACGCGGCCATTGGCTGATAATTCCCAACACGATTCCACCACCCACAGTTACCTGAGGAGTGGGAAGTCTCAAAATAAATCTATCGCCAATAAAGGACAAGAGTGGATTGAAGGGTTTGAAAAAAACAATATCATCCTCACCCGGTCTGATAGAAGTGCGTCCCGCAAACCTAACTTCCCCCTCGGTCTCGGTGGTCCCAACAATAAGTAATAGTCGTCGTTTATCATCAATGGCAACCGGCGATTCGGCTAGAATGGTTGCCGTTAGGATCATCACCGGCTCAACCGGATAGGTGTCTATTATCTCAGGAAGAGAAATGACTCCGCCGCGCACGAGATATTCCTTATCAACCCCCGTCAGACTTATGGCGGTACGCTGCCCCGGCCGAGCCATATCAATCTTCCGATTATGAGATTGCAGAGTTCTAATCCTTGCCCGCCGGCGGGCGGGAAATACAGTCACTTCTTGAGCCAGTTTTAGACTTCCCCCCTTTAGAGTCCCGGTTATTACTCCTCCCATTCCCGGCAGTACAAAGGAGCGATCAATATAGAGACGCGGCTTGCCCATATCCTCTCGCTCAATAATTCTCTCCGCTAATTTATCCAGCTCGCTTTTCAGATGCTCAAACCCTTCTCCGGTTGTCGATGATAAGCGCACGATTGGTGCCTCTTCAAGGAATGTTCCTCGTAGTTTCTGGCGGAGGTCATCTTGCACCAGATCGACCCAGTTTTTCTCGACCAGGTCAATTTTGGATATCACCACAATACCATATTTCAGATCCAATAACTGCGTAATCTGCAAATGCTCCTGACTCTGCGGCATCCACCCATCATCAGCGGCGACTATCAGCAAAACGGCATCAATGCCGCCCGCCCCGGCAATCATATTACGAATAAATCGCTCATGACCAGGGACATCAACAATGCCTATTTGCTCCCCCTTCGGGGTATTATACCAGGCAAATCCCAGGTCAATGGTCATACCCCGTTCTTTCTCCTCGGGTAATCGATCCGGATCTATGCCGGTCAATCGTCTAATGATTGATGATTTGCCGTGATCAATATGTCCGGCGGTTCCTATGACAAACATTATCTTTAAAGTTGTGGAATCAGATTTTTGATAATTGAAACGAGGAGCTTGGCATCATTATCATCAATGGCTTTTAAATCAATTATGAACGATTCTTTGGTAACCCGCCCAATTACCGGCGGTTCTGCCATCCGAAATAAAGCGGCGATTTTTTGCGGAGAAAGAGCGCTTCTAAAAACAAAAGCCACCGATGGTAAAGGCAACTCGGGCAGAGAGCCGCCGCCCATCCCGCCCTGTGATCCTTCCAGAATTATCCTGTCGCCCGCCCCTATTTTCTTCAAAAGTGCTTTCCCTTTCTCATATAATTCCGCTTCTTTGACGCCGGCCAGCTGCCAGAGCTTTATATTTTCTTTCCAGCTTCCGTTCAGGTAATAGCCCAGCAGTTCTTCCATTGCGGAAAAGACTATCTTGTCAACTCGAAGAGCCCGATAGATTGGATTTTTCTTTAGTTTTTCGATCATTTCTCGCTCGCCAACAATCAGTCCCGCCTGAACTCCGCCCAGAAGTTTGTCCCCTGAGAAACAGGTCAGGGCCGCTCCGGCGCTAACCGAAGATTGCACAGTCGGCTCTGTAATGGGGGCGAATTCAGCGGTATCAATAAAAACACCACTACCAAGATCATTGATAACCGGTATATTGTGTGACTTGCCCAGCTCAACCAATGTCTTTATTCCGATTTCTTCAGTAAAACCGCTGATATCAAAATTACTGCGGTGTATTTTTAATATTAAAGCCGGATTATGCTCCAGCGATGCCTTATAATCATCAAGGGTGGTAATATTGGTCGTTCCAATTTCGATCAGCCTGGCTCCCGATTTCGTTATTATATCGGGAAT
>JAPLUS010000070.1 GCA_026397495.1 Candidatus Zixiibacteriota bacterium
CAAGCAGAAAAAAGTCCATGCTGCAATTGTCCTCGATGAGTTCGGGGGGACGGCCGGATTGATTACTTTCGAGGATTTGCTGGAGGAAATTGTCGGAGAAATTCAGGATGAACATGATACTGACCCAATGGATTTTGTCAAACGGACGGATACGGTGGCTCTGGCCGCCGGCTCGCTGAGGATTGAAGACTTCAACGACTATTTTAAAACGTCCCTCCCGAAAGATGGCCCCAATACGCTGGACGTTCGTGTTTTTGAAAGACTGGGACGACCCGCCCGCAAGGACGAAATAATAACGATGGGAAGTATTAGATTCACGGTTCTCGAAATTGATGGAACTCAGATCAAGAGACTAAAGGTCGAAAAATCGCCTAAGGGGAAGTAAAGAGATTTGAAATAAGGGATTATCCTCATGTTTGAAACTATCATACAACCGGTCGCTCAATGGATTATCGATGTCATCTCCAAATCGGGATATGCCGGAATCATAGCCACTATGGGAATAGAATCGGCCTGTATCCCCCTCCCCTCAGAAATCATAATGCCCTTTTCCGGCTCGTTGGTTTCCAGCGGCAGATTCACGATGCTGGGCGTTTCGATGGCTGGGGCTTTAGGTTGCGTTATTGGTTCGGTCATTGCCTATGCGGCGGGATACTACGGTGGCCGCCCTTTCATTGAGAAATATGGTAGATATATCCTATTAACCAAGAAAGATATTGACAGTGCTGAAAAGTGGACGACAAGATATGGCGATATAGCGATCTTTGTCTCCCGTCTCCTCCCCGTAATAAGAACTTTTATATCTCTGCCGGCCGGAATCGCAAAAATGAATTTCCCCAAATTTATTCTTTACACTTTTCTCGGCTCTCTCCCTTGGTGTTGGGCGCTGGCTTATGTGGGAAAAATATTGGGTGATAACTGGACCAGTCTCGGGAAATATTTCCACAGCGTTGATATTGTTATCGGCCTTATTATTCTGGCGGCTGTGGTTTTCTTTATCTGGCACAAATTCAAGAAATAGAGCTATCCCTTTCAAGGACAATCCGCCTTTTATCTTTAAATCTTCTCTTTCATCAGCTATATTGGCCTTATGGATATGGGCCGAACCGCAAAAACCGGACATATAATTGAGACGGCTATCACTGATTTGGCCTTCGATGGCCGCTCCGTAGGCGAGATTAACGGAAAAATTATCTTCTTTAATGGCGGCCTGCCGGGAGAGATCGTGCGGGCGGAGATTATCAGAAGGAAGGCCCGCTACGCTTTTGCGCGGGTAATTGAAATTATAAATAAATCCCCCGATCGAATAAAAGCTCCCTGTATTCATTTCGACATTTGCGGCGGCTGTGCCTGGCAGGATCTCGAATATTCCAAACAGCTTTATTTCAAACGCAAACAAATATCCGATTGTTTAAGACATATCGGGAGAATAGACGGGATAGAAATCGCCGAGACAGTCGCGTCACCCCGACAGTACTACTACCGGAATAAAATGGAATTCTCCCTTAATGGCTCCACTCAGGATTTTGTGCTGGGGCTTCATCAGCGGGGTCATTTCGATCAAATCTTTGATGTCAAAGAGTGCCTGCTCCAATCGAGTCGATCCAATCAGATTGCCGATTGGTTCCGAGCCTTTGTTTCCCAAAATGGAATTCCCGTTTACAATATTTCAAAACATATCGGGTTCATCAGATTCCTGGCCATACGGGAAGTTTGCCACACCGGACAAATAATGCTTAATATTGTTACAACTGAGGGGGAAATTCCTCATCGGCGAACAATGATAGAAGAAGGGATTGCCCGCTTCCCGCAGATTTCCACTATTTTACAAAATGTCAACAGCAGCAAATCGAATATCGCCCGTGGGGAAAAAGAGCAAATTCTCTATGGGGCGGGGTTCATAGAGGAAAAAATCCTTGATTATGCTTTCCGCATCTATGCCAATTCCTTCTTTCAGACCAACTCTCTGCAAGCGGAAAAATTATATCAACTTATTTTGGAGATGCTCCAGCCGCAAAAAAACGATTGCCTGCTCGATCTCTATTGCGGAACCGGTACCATCGGAATATGCGCCGCCAAATCGGTCGCGAAGGTTGTGGGAATTGAATCGGAGCCATCGGCAATCTTAGCCGCCCGGGAAAACGCTCTGGCCAATGGTATCGGGAATATCTTTTTTCAGACCGGCTTGGTTGAAGATATTTTGGCGGAAAAAACGGATGCTTTCCCTGAATTCACAGCCGTTATCGTTGACCCTCCGCGCGCTGGAATGCATCCCAGGGCGCTTAAAAAATTGGTAGAATTGGGATGTCCAAAGATGGTTTATGTTTCCTGTAATCCGGCGACCTTTGCCCGAGACGCATCCTGTCTTATGCAGTCGGGATATAAGATCGGCCGGATTATACCGGTTGATATGTTCCCTCATACCATGCATATTGAGTTGGTCGCTAATCTTTATAAGTGAGTAAAAAATCATAGTGGAGGTATAATGAAAAGGAATATTTTGACTTTAGCCTTTATTTTGCTTTTCACCCCGCTCGTGCCGGCCCAGAATGTCGTTGAAAACAATTTCAAGGAGTTGACCACTGAAATTTTAGAAAATCTCCAATCCTTCTATCCGGTCATGGCTACCGCCAAGGGGATACACAAATACGATTACCTCTTTACCGACTATACTCCCAAGTCAATCGGCGCCGAGATTTCCAAGTTGAAAAAATTCCAGTCACGATTACTGCAAATCAAAAGCAGCCTTCTTACCTCTCCGAATAAGATTGACCTCAAATTGCTCAAAAGTAATGTTGATATTGCCTTGCAGAATCTCGATCGCATTAAATGGTATCAGAAGAATCCCTATATGTATGCCGACGATGTTGTCAGCGGCGTTTATCTAATCTTAGCTGCTCAAGATCTTCCTTTAAGTGAGCGCGCCCAGAATATTATTGCCCGAATGAAATTGGTACCCGATCTATTGCAGCAGGCCAAGGCAAACTTGAAGAAACCAGTACCAATTTACACTAAACTTGCATCTGAAATGCTCTCCAGTGGAGTGGAATTTTATCGCTTCGCCGCCGAAGAAATAGGGACTGAGCTTCCGGGATTGGCGCCGGAGGCCGAATCAGCCTCCCGTCGGGCCATGGCCGCTATAAGGGATTTCCAGCAGTATCTTAAAACCATTCCTCTTGGGGCCCCCGGCTCGTTTGCCATCGGCAAGAGCGAATTTGACTATAAATTAAGGAATGAATATTTTCTCGATTATGATGCCGATTCCCTTCTCAAGATCGGCGAATTTCTGCTTAAGCAAACCGATTCACTGTCTCAGATTTTTTCCCAGACACTTGAATCCAATTCCTTACCGGTTGATTCCGTTTTTGTACTCAACTGCCTGCAGAAAAGCGACCTCCTCAATTACTACAACTGGGAAATCGAACAGACCAAATTGTACCTCAAAGAAAAGAATATTCTAACCGTGCCGGATAATATCGGGAAGTGCCTGGCCATTGAAACACCCGTCTTTATGCGAAATATTATCAGCGGTATCGCATATCAGCCACCGGGTACTTTCAGTTCCGATCAGACCGGATACTTCTATGTCCGCCCCATTCCCGACTCGCTGGATGACGGCCAGAGGGCGGCTTACTATAAATTCATTAACCGGCGCGGTTTTAAGGGTTCCGTGGTGCATGAGGCCTATCCGGGACATCATATGCAATATATGATATCATCAAGATTACCGGATGACACCAGAAAATGGCAGGAAAATCTCTGCTATATCGAGGGATGGGCGCTGTACTGCGAAGAGATGATGTATGACAATGGGTTCTATGGCTCCGACAAGAGACGCTATTTGGGGGTTTTGGGGGGAATTATGTTCCGCGCCGCCCGGATTATTGTCGATGTCAAATTACATACCGGCCAGATGACCACCGATGAGGCGGTTGATTGGATGACTAAAACGCTTGACTCCGATTCGAATTTTATCCGTGTCGAAGTTAACCGCTATACCCTTAATCCGACAATACAGATGAGTTATCTAATCGGTAAGACTGAAATCATGAGACTCCGCGATGCGATGAAGGCCCGGGACGGGGATAAATTTTCCCTAAAAAATTTCCACGATAGATATTTAACGGAAGGGATGATACCACCCCGTCTATTCTGGGAAATCTGGGATCTAAAATAATTGCCGCGGCAAATTATCTAAAAACCATACAGTTCGCCGTATTTTGTTCTTAAATAGGATATCAACGGCTTATGACTGAGTGGCTGGCCGGTAACAACCTGCACCAACTTCTGAGCACGGTACTTCTTGCCATGCGTATGAATATTTTTATTGAGCCAAGTCTTCAGTCCGCTGAAATTGCCGACGGCAAATTGCCGGTCAAGGTCTTTGATATCTTCTCTGACCTTGGCAAAAAATTGCGCTGCATAGAGATTCCCCAACGTGTAAGTCGGGAAATATCCGATATATCCGCATGACCAGTGCACATCCTGTAGACAACCTTCGGCATCATTCTTGGGCGCGATACCAAAGAATTGTTCGAATTTTTCATTCCAGGCGCCGGGCAGATCGGCCGCAGAGAGATCTCCCTTCAGCAAGGCCGACTCCAGCTCAAAGCGGAGTAGAATATGCAAATTATAGCTAACCTCATCAGCTTCCACCCGAATATACGACGGGCGGACATCATTAATGGCGAAATAGAAATCATCAAAAGCCACACTTTTTAACGCTTCTGGAAATGTCTTCTGGGCAAGCGGGAGGAAATGCTTCCAGAACGGTTTGCTCCGCCCAACGAAATTTTCCCACATCCGCGATTGCGATTCATGAATTCCCAGAGAAACAGAATGACCGCGCGGAGTTCCAAAATGCCCTTTATCCAATCCCTGGTCATAAATGCCATGGCCGGCTTCATGCAATATGCCGAAAAAAGCCTGGCTGAAATGACGGGGACTGTAACGGGTAGTGATGCGGGTATCACCCGGGGAAATGCCGCTACAAAAAGGATGAGTCGTTACATCCAACCGGCCGCTGGCAAAATCAAAGCCAATGGCGTCGGCGGCGGCCTGGCCAAATATCGCCTGGCGGTCAACCGGGTATTCTCTTTCAATTATTGAAAGATCCGGCTTTCTTTTAGAATCTTTTATAGTCGCAACCAAATCGACTAATTCTTTGCGAAACTCGGCAAAAACCTTAACAACCGATTCATAAGTGCTTCCCGGTTCATAATTATCGAGGAGGGCGTCGTACGCTTCCTTCTTGTACCCAAGGCAATTAGCCAATTGCAATTCCAGCTTAATTATCTTTTCCAGCCATGGGAGAAACTTTGCGAAATCCGACTTGGCTCTCGCCTCCGTCCATATCCCCTGAGCCATAGTCGTGGTATGACTGATTTCTTCCACCAGCTTTTGTGGTACTCGGATTAACTTATCATACTCATCCCTTATTTCACGGATATTGACGGCACTGTCTGAAAGCTCATCCTTGGCCAGAGGTGATTGCTCCAATTCCTTTAATAGTTCACCAATCTTCGGATCGGTGAATTTCTGATGGGCCAACCCGGATAGGTAGGCAATTTGATTGGCGCGTGCCTGCGCTCCGGAGCGGGGCATATAGGTTCGTTCGTCCCACCCCAGAAGACCGGCACAGGAGCCGATTATGGCAATTTCTTGGTTCCTTTTAATCAGTTCATCATATAGCTCTTCATATTTACCGGGCATTTTGTCCTCTTGTTGGAAATGGTTATTCTTTAAATCGGAATATAATAAAATATTTTTAAAAATGCAAAACCGACTATTCCCGAATCATAATTAAAAGTATTTTCGACCGTTGTTCGGAGTGGACGGCATGCGGAATATTGGCCGGCATTATTATGGTCTCCCCGGTATGGACCGTAACCGGCTTGCCTCCAATAGTCAATTCTGCCTGGCCATCCAATACCTGCACCATAGCATCATAGGGAGCCAGATGTTCACTAAGCGCCTGACCGGCATCAAAGGTGAACAGGGTTACGGTGCCGGCTTGATTTTTTACCAGAGTTCGGCTGACTATCGAACCGGGGACATAGTCAAGCAATGACTCCAATCGATAAATTCGTGAAGGTTCCAACCGCCCGGAATCCTTTTTGTTAAGCTCACTCATTATAACTCCTCTGCAAAGCTCCATCCCCGCATAATATCATTGCCTTATAAAGTAAATCCGCTCTTGGCGGGTTATTTCAATATTTACTTGACCCCTCGGTGGATTGCCGCGGCGCCAAAAAACGACTTCTTAAAATCCACCTTTGAAAATCCGGCCCGTAAGATAATATCCGAAAATTCCTCCGCCGTATAAAATCTCGGCACGGTATCTGAAAGATAGCCGTATCCGGTTTTTGAACCGGAAATCAGTCGGCCGATCCATCTCACGGTAAGTTTAATATAAAGATGCATCAGTTTCCGAATCAACCAATATTTCGGCTGGCTGGTTTCAAGATTGACAAACCTCCCGCCGGAACGTAGAACTCGATGAAATTCCGATAATGTTTTAATTAAGTCGTCCCGACTGGTATTAATATTGCGAGTGGCAAAAGAGATGGTAATCAGGTCAAAGCTCTCACTTTTAAATGGCAAGATACCGGCATCACAGAGTATAAAGCTTATCTTAGCCGCCTCCGGCTTTTGATGAGCCAGGCCGAGCATTGGCATCGAGAAATCAGCGGCAAAAATTTTACTGCTGCCTCGGCCCAGCCGCAGAAGATTGACAGCCATTTCTCCGGTTCCGCAACAGACGTCAAGCCACTGCGTTCCACCAAGTTTGACCGCCTCTCGAGCAGCTTTTTTGCGCAGGAGGATATCAAAGCCAAGGGTCAAAATATGATTAACCAGCTCATAAGTCCGCGGAACTTCCTCGAATATTTTCTTAATCTCTTTATTCATTTATATTTTCCAAAAACCGATTTATAAAGATATGAAAAATAGAAAATATAACAACCGGCTATTTCGTCTTAATCAGATAAACCGCCATTATCTAAAGACAATATCAATGATTATCTCATAATGATTCGTTATCTTATTAATTGGTAAGTATGAATAAAGTCGTCTTCAAAATCACCGGTATGGACTGCGCCGAGGAGATCGCCGTCCTGAAAAAGGAAATCGGCCCTATTGTCGGCGGTGAGAAATATCTCTCTTTCGATATTCTTAATGGCAGAATGATTATCTTATTTCAGGGCGCCAAATTGAATCAAGAAGAAATAGTCCGGGCGGTAGGGCAAACCGGTATGCAAGCCATACTCTGGGAGGAGGCCCGCTTATTAGAGTCCTCGCCGGATGACAAAAAAAGCCATCGACGACAACTGCAAGCCGTCTTCTGTATCATCAGCGGGATTCTCCTCGCCGCCGGTTTTGTCTCACAAGCTATTAAGGATGGCGGTATCCTGCAAGTTTTAAGCGGCACTGGCGAAGAGAAATTGGTATCAGCTTTATTTTATTTGGGAGCGGCCATAATGGGCGCCTGGTTTATTGTCCCGAAGGCCTTTCTCGCCGCCCGAAGATTGCGCCCGGATATGAATCTTCTGATGACTATGGCGGCTTTAGGAGCGATAGCAATTGGGCAATGGTTCGAGGCGGGTACGGTAACATTTCTTTTTTCATTGGCGCTTCTTCTTGAATCCTGGAGTATCAATCACGCCAGAAAAGCTATTGGAGCTCTATTGGATTTAGCCCCCGCCAAAGCCCACCTTCTATCTCCCCAAAGCGGCCTTATAGAAGAGTGGCCGGTGGAGAAAATCTCTCAGGGAATGGTCGTGATAGTCAAACCCGGTGAGAAAATTCCCTTAGACGGAATTATTGTCAGCGGAAGCAGTTCTGTCAATCAGTCTCCCATAACCGGCGAATCAATTCCGGTTTCCAAAGATATCAGTGATGAAGTTTTGGCCGGCACAATCAACAATGAGGGAGCTTTCGAATTCAAAGTAACTAAAACGGCCCAAGATACCACTCTGGCGCGGATCATAAAAATGGTAGAAGAGGCTCAATCACGTCGCTCTCCCAGTGAACGATGGGTGGAAAAATTTGCCCGCATTTATACGCCGGTTATGATGATTTTTGCTGTCCTGGTAATAATCATTCCACCGCTATTTTTCGGCGGTCTCTGGGAAAGGTGGTTCTATGAGGGCTTGGTAATATTGGTCATAGCCTGCCCTTGCGCTCTGGTGATTTCCACTCCCGTCAGTATCGTGGCCGGTCTCACCTCGGCCGCTCGTTCCGGAGTATTAATAAAAGGAGGGCTTTATCTTGAGATTCCAGCAAGGATAAAAACGATGGCCTTTGATAAAACCGGGACGATCACCTATGGACAGCCGGAAGTGCGGGAAATGATTCCCTTGAGCGGTCATACGTCGGAGGAATTGCTGGCCAGGGCGGCCGCACTTGAATCATTCAGCGAGCATCCCCTGGCGACCGCCATTCTCCGTTACGCCACCGAGAAAAGAGTGAGCTTACC
>JAPLUS010000221.1 GCA_026397495.1 Candidatus Zixiibacteriota bacterium
TTCTCTCTATTCTCCCGAATTTCATACGGCACCTCATGGGCGCCAAGGAAGGTGGGGATCATATCCAGGGGATGAATCTCATTTAAACTTCTGATTATTTCCAGTGATTTTATTTCGGCTTCAGTCGATAGTCCATATCCCGACTTGGCTTCAATGGTAGTCGTGCCACAGGCCAGCATCATGTCCAGCCGTTGGCCGGTCTTTTCCGTCAAAACCTGAATAGGGGTCTCCCTCAGATCGCGGACCGAGGCGCGAATCCCGCCGCCCGCCGCGGCAATTTCCATATAGCTTTTTCCCTGAAGTCTCATCTCAAATTCATTTTCACGGGTCTTGGCAAAAACCGGATGTGTATGAGAATCGATAAATCCGGGCGTCAGAACCCCTTTTTGAGCATCGATAACTATACACCCCTCAGCCAGCTCCACCCGTCCAACGGTCTCATCGGATTTGCCAACCGCCAGAACCTCATCGCCGGCGGCGGCAATGCCACCATTTTCTATGAGTCCCATATCCCGCATTCGTTCCCCACGGCGTGGGATTGGCCCCTCCATTGTAATAAGCTGGCCGATATTCTTTATCAGCAGTGTCGCTTTTTTCTTTATGGCCATACCGAAAATATAGCAGTAATCAATTGTAGGTCAACCGGATTTTCTTAAAACATAACAATAAAAGGACCCAATGGTTTTAGGATTCTTCTCAAAAAGAATAGTGAGCGAATCATCATAAGTCTCAATCGGTCTATCCAGAATCAAGAATTGGGCGCCCTGACTGACATATTTTTTTATTTCGTCATATTTAATTATGTTGCGGAGAGGCCAGCCCTTTCGATTCAATTGATAAAGACGAATGGCCGTGGTGTTATCCTGCACCATTACCAGACTTTTGGCGGGAATCAGTTTTTCCACATCATTCCTAATCTGATAAAATTCATTCGTCGGGCCAAACCGGGAATGAATTCTAATCAAAGTCCCCGGAACCGCCATAAGCAGTAACAAAGCGGCAAATATCCATCCCCGCCGACCCCATTCAAAAATTTTAGCCAGACCGACGCCGGTCAGCGCTGCCAAGGGCGGAACAATAATTAAGGTATAATAATCATGAGTGCCGGAGTGCTGGCTGGTGGGAACAAAGATTATATAGGCTGCTAAAATCCAGAAAATATAGAAGCGTCCGGTTTTTTTCTTAATAGCCCAATATAGGCCGATTACAAAGGCGGGAATTAAGATCCATCCAATCCAGAGTTCAAACGGCCATTGTAGAAATAGTTTTTTGAGAAATTTGAAATCGAGGAAATGAGTTTTGAAATCCAGAAAATGCTCGCCCAGATAGAAGGCGCCGCTGCCATAGAGCTCATTAACTCGACGGGCATAGGTGAACCAACCAAAAATCACTGCCGTGGTGACGATCATATATATAATGGTAAGGATAACCATTAATTTGTCTCTCTTCTTGTTCGCCCAGAGCAGAAAAAGAAAAGGTATATAAATTGCCAACCCGAGAGGTTTTATACACCCGGATAGAGAAAGGGATAGGGCAGAACCTATCAATAGCAGATAGTTTCGTCTTTCAATAAAGAGGATAAAAGAATAGACTGCGGCCAGGAGTAGAGCCAACATCCATATATCCGGCATTATCTTATAGGAATAAAAAAAGAAGAGAGGCGAAAAGGCCAGCGCCCAGACAGCATATAGCGCAGCTCTGATATCTAAAAGGAGTAGCACGGCAATACGGTAAAAAAGAAGCAGGGCCGCCAAACCGCCCAAAATAGTCAACAATCGCGGAATGATATGCGTTGGGCCCGTCAAATAATATAAAAGAGCGGCTGTGTAATTGTATATGGGGAATTCTATTCCGGTAATACCGGAAGTAACGCCGCGTTGATTGACTCGTGGATGAAGAAAAGACAGATCCTCTTGGTAGTAATTTTGTATGACGGCGGCGGTATCGGATTCCCGCCATTGATGATACCCATTAGGCGGAGCGGCCAGCCGATAAAGATGAAGCAACAGAAATATAAAGAGCGTCAGGTTCAGAGCCGAGCGAGGCTCGGTAAATAAGGCAGTCAATTTTTTCATCAGAAGATTATGAGCTAAATCCCGTGAGAACCTGCCGCCGATAGAGTCACTTCATCATTGGAATTTTTATTTTATGTTTCTTGGCGAAAGCTATCGCTTCCTTGTAACCGGCATCCGCATGGCGCATAATGCCGGTACCGGGGTCGTTGGTTAAGACCCGATTCAGGCGAATCGGAGACGGCATTTAAAAGTCCATTGAGAAGGGGCCAGTCGGCGATAGCATCAGAACCATCTTTCATCCCTTCGGTTTCACGATTCGGGGAGGCCACCGAGCCGCAATCAAGATGATCACGTCCGATAACAATCGGTGCTTTTATTTTCCCCTTTCTCACCAGATCATTTATAATTGCCCCAAAATGAGCTCTTTCACCATATCCCAACCAACAGATTCTGGCCGGCAGACCTTGAAATGGCACTTTCTCGGAAGCCAATTTTATCCAGCGACAAAGTGATTCATTCTCTTTGAACTCACTCAGAATAACCTTATCCGTGATATGGATATCCTGCGGATCACCGGAAAGAGCAGCCCAGCGGAAGGGTCCTTTGCCACTACAAAATAGCGGGCGAATATAGGCCGGGACAAAGCCGGGAAATTCGAAAGCTTCTTTCAATCCCCCCTTCTCCGCCTGACCGCGAAGGTTATTGCCATAGTCAAAAACAATCGAACCGGCGCGGAGAAATTTAATCATCGCCCCACAGTGTTTGATCATCGATTCATACGAGCGAGTGATATATTCACGTGGATTGGTGCGACGGAGACGGTCGGCCTCGGTAATAGTCAACCCTTCCGGAACATAACCGTTTAATTCGTCATGAGCTGAGGTTTGGTCAGTAACAATATCAGGAATAATACCGCGGCGGAAAATCTCAGAGAAGATTTCGGCACAATTGCCGATCAGTCCGATGGAAAGAGGCTTTTTCTCTTTATTGCTGTCTTTAATTAGCTTGAGAGCTTTATCGAGAGTCTTAACCTTGATATCACAGTAGCCAAGCTTTATTCTCCGGTTTATTCTTTCTTCATCGATCTCGACACATAGAATAGAGGCCCCATTCATTGTTGCCGCCAAAGGCTGGGCGCCTCCCATTCCCCCCATTCCACCAGTTAGAATCCAGCGGCCGGAAAGATCGGAATTGAAATGAAT
>JAPLUS010000140.1 GCA_026397495.1 Candidatus Zixiibacteriota bacterium
TCGTTAAATTCCGGCATATGTGGATACGAGAAATAGATCTTAAAACTGGTCGATCTATAACCATGATAGATAAATACAAAAACCCATATGTGTAAAGGATGTCCTGACACAAAGTGTAAAGGATGTCTTGACAATTTACACAAGGGTCACTGACCTACATTTAACTTCGGGTAGGCTAAAGTCTGCCGCCCACAATTACCTTAATTGACAGCCAATCCCCGTGATATGGCAAAGTGAGTATCATATGAAGCACAAAAAATGTGCGTAATACACAGAATTGTGTCAATTTTGAGATCCATAATATATATTTGACTGAACGCGCCGACCGCCAAAAATGTCTAACTATAAAACAAATAGCGGATTATCACAACTGGAGGAGCAGGCAGGAGCAGTCGGCATAAAATTCGCTTCTGCTTGCTTTACAAACACGCGGGAAGGCAAATAAGCATCTTTCCCCTTTTATTAAACATAATGGAAATACGCCCGAATTGAAAAAATACCGCTAAATGATCTTTTGGAGGAATTATGTCGCTTAAAGACAAATGTTTCGTGTTGACAGTCCTGTATCTGATCCTGAGTTGCTTTTTGCTTCAGCCCAAATCAGTTGTCGCCACATCTACTAAGGCTGAAGCGACTTTTCGCATTGACAGCTACATTCCGGAGCGATTCGTTGATTTTCAACTCCGGCTGAACGGTGCCCTAAATCTTCGGGGCACCCAATACGATCACAAAACCTACGATTCAACCGGAGAATATTTATCTCCGCCATCAAGTAATTCGCAAGATATTCAGGAAATCAGAGGGGCGATCAGAACAAGCTATCGATATGAAACCATTCCCAAGTATTGGCTTCTATCGCTTGAAGCGACCAGTAACTTCAATAACCACAACAGCCGCGGTTCATATCAATCGGTTCGGTCTCTAGGATTCGAAGAAGGGATTTCTCCATCGGCTGAAGCTGGGTGGTACTTGACAGGAGATTATTTTATTTCCGGGTCTATTCGTGGAACATGGAATTACAATTCGAGTGAAAGCAAGGGCCATGATATGGCACATAGCCAAAACTATGCCATTGAGGCCACCCTACTTCCCGGCTGGGGACGGATTTACGAAGGGCAAACCGCCGCTACCAGCCTTTACATAGTCGATGAACTCCGTCGAAAGGGGATCCTGACCCGAGAGCCATCCTATCAAGAGATGCAGGAGTTGACCGCGCTGGTTTATCATTACCGCAATACCCATGCCATCGATGCTCGATTGCATAAGATTGAAGCTCTCTCGAAGATACTTGACTATTTGAAACGATGTGAGGCCATGGGTGATGCCGGTCCTTACGGGTATTTGTTGATTCAAGATATCTGGGATTATTTCCCGACTGTCAGTCGGCGTTTTGGCTATCGGTTTCGCATGGGAAGTGGCCTGATTTATGAATGTCAAAGTGGTCAGCGTGAGTCGAACGGCATCACAGCTTATTACTCATACGAGCACTCCACGAGACAAACCACGCGACCATACTTGATGGCAGCAGCCGAACTGGCTCATCCCCTTGGCCTGCGCTGGCAGGCGGACCTATCGACCGAGTGGAAGTATTTCGTTAATCCCGAGGAGAGCTACAGGACTTTTTCAATTCGATACACTCCGCGAGGAGAATTAATAACAACCACCGAATTCTATTCATATAATGCTGACCAAACCTTTCGGTTTTCCGGCCTATGCCGTTATGTCATCGATTCCCGCAGTAATGCTAAAATAACTCTCCTTTACAGCCTTAATCATTATAATTCACGAATTCAATATGAGCAATTTCACTCGGGCGAAGTCGAATTCAGTCAGCGATCGTTTGACTATTTCAACAGCGCTTTCACCGCGGCCCTCGAACTGGAATATCGGATCAGCATACCGACAACATTGATGGTTCAACTGCATTACTCTGATACGAATAATGAAACAGGTGACTGCCTGAGGTGGGAAAGCCATTATCGGTCTTACCAACTAAGAGCTGAGATATCTCATTATCTCTTTTGATTCGATTCGGTTCTTTTGATTCATAAATAAACCCATCATAAATGATGGGCTACCGGTCCAATAATCTCGGACAGGCTAAAGGGACTGCTGAAAAACCCCAGTAGGGCAGGTGCCCTGCGCACCTGCCGAATTAATAATGGCACGAGCCAACCGTAGGTGGGCAAATCCCCTCGGGCAGGCTAAAGTCTGCCGCGCATAAAAGAGCATCAATCACAAATTAAACGGGCCCGGCAGATGTCGGGCCCTGGCATATAAATCTATTTTGATCGCATTGGATCACCTGTCATAGTACAAATAAAACTCCCAGGGGTGGGGACGGATCCTAATCTGCTCGACATCCTTCCGCTTGAGTACTATCCATGACTCAATCAAATCCCGTGTGAAAACGCCGCCCTTCAACAGAAATTGATAATCACGCTCTAAAGCATCCAACGCTTTGGTAAGCGAGGTGGGAAGCATCGGTATTCGGGCCAACTCCTTCTCGGACAGATGCGTCAGGTCTTTGTCGAATGGTTCCCCAGGGTCAATCTTGTTCTTGATACCGTCAAGTCCGGCCATTACCATGGCAGCATAGGCCAAATACGGATTGCAGGTACTGTCCGGCGGCCGGAATTCCATTCGGTGCATTTTCGGATTCCGCAGATAGCCGGGGATTCTGATGCAGGCGGTTCGATTGCCGACCGAATATGTCCCTCGCACCGGCGCCTCAAAACCGGGTATCAATCTTTTATAGGAATTAGTCGAAGGATTGGTGAAAGCAAAAAGAGCCGGGGCATGCTTAAGTAACCCTCCCACATAATACAAACCTTCTTTCGATAGCCGCGCCGGCCCCTTCTTATCATAATAAATAGAGCCATTTTTATCGGCCAGGTACTGATGCACATGCAGTCCGCTCCCCGGTTCATTGAAAAGCGGTTTGGGCATAAAGGTGGCCGATTTCCCGCGCCGGAAAGAATGATTTTTTACAAAGTACTTTACCAACATCGATTGGTCAGCCATCCTCAGTATAGTATCAAATTGGGTTTCTATCTCATGCTGGCCGGCGCCACCAACTTCGTGATGGTGATATTTTATCTGCACTCCAACCTCACCCAGAAGCGAGGTTATTTCCGAACGAAGATTATAGGTGCGGTCTTTGGGCGGAGCCGCATGATACCCCCCCTTGTACTGCACTTTATATCCCAAATTCTTAATTCCCTCTCGCCCGGCGGTATTCCATTCGGCCTCCTCGGAATCTATGAAATAATATCCCTCGCCAGGTCCCTGATTGAAACGAACATCATCAAAAAGATAAAACTCAAACTCCGGGCCCAGCATTACCTCCGTTCCGGGGCGAACTTCCTTGACATATCGTCCGGCATCCCCGGCCAACCTCCGGGGATTACGCGAATACGGCCCGATTCCCTTTTCCACCGCCATTATATCGCATATAAAGGAAAGGGTCGGCTGTTCAAAAAAGGGGTCGATAAAGGAAGTATTCGGGTCCGGGATAACAATCATATCCCCGCGCTCAATACTGGTAAAACCGGGCAACGAAGAACCATCCACCCCCACCCCGGTATTGAAAAGGTCCTGATTCAAATTCGCCACCGGCATCGTTATATGATGCCAATCGCCCAGAAGATCGCAGAATTTGAGGTCGATGTACTGAATCCTCTTCTCTTTGACAGTCTTTAAAAACTTATCCAAGCCGGCCATGATTTTCTCCATTATTATTGGTAATATCGATAATCTCCAAATCTACCAAATTTCATAAAAAAACACAAACCCAAATTGGCAGGATTCCAAGCGAGATTATTTCCCCCATATCTGCCCGGCCATGGCCGATATTCCATATAGAATTCTCTTGTCGGAAAGAGTAACACTCATATATTATGGGTGGTGATAAACTGATGCCTACAACTCTTAAATTACGCCGTCATGCGGAAACGCCGATTGACCCGGCCCACCTCGAACAATACCTATATGAGAAGGGCTATGAACGGATAGCCGGCGTTGATGAGGCTGGGCGCGGGCCGCTGGCGGGACCCGTCGTAGCCGCCGCTGTGATCATCCCCAGAAGGGTTATCATTGAGGGGCTGGATGATTCGAAGAAACTCTCCCCTCGCCGGCGAGGGGAGTTATTTGATGCTATTGCCGCTTCCGGCGCTATCTGCGCCGTAGGCGTTATCGATAATAACACTATCGACCGTATAAATATCCTGCGAGCTTCCTTGCTGGCGATGCGGAAAGCGGTTACTTCTCTCTCTTTAAAACCTCAATTTATCCTGGTTGACGGGCTCTATACGATTCCCCATCTGGAATTGCCCCAGTATGCCGTTGTCGGCGGTGATGCCATCTGCCAATGTATCTCGGCCGCATCGATAATCGCCAAAGTAACACGCGACCGTATAATGGATAAGTACCAAAAACTATATCCGCAATTCTCTTTCTCAGTCCATCGAGGATATCCTACCCCTGGGCATCTGAGTGAACTTGGGATATATGGCATAACTGATATTCACCGTAAGTCGTTTCGGCCGGTTAAAGAGGTTCTAAAATAATTTCTCCTTCTGCAAAATTAAACAAAACCCTTAAACCGACGGCCTCCCAACGGGGCAAGAGATACGAAAAATTAGCTGAAGAATATCTTATCAATAAGGGCTTTCGTATTCTTGAAAGAAATTGGCGGTTCGGTCGAAAAGAGATTGATTTGATTGCGCTTAAGGAGAAAACCATCATCTTTGTCGAAGTCAAAGGGTGCCGCACCGGACAATTCGGTCATCCTACCGGACGGGTTGACCGACGAAAAAGACAAAATCTGATTGGTGCCGCCGAAAAATTTATAATCGAAAAAAACATCACCGACAGCGATTTCCGGTTTGATCTGATAACTTTCCTGGGCGGCAATCTGGAATACTACCGCGATGCTTTTCCGGGGAATGAAGAGTAAAGCCGGTTTACTTGACGGAATCCCGCCGCATTTTATACCTGACCGCCAGAAGTGAATCTTGGAAATTGACCGCTGAATCGGTCATATCCGTCACATGCTTCCAGAGCTCTACCCATTTCTGTGGATCGTCTTTAAATTTGCGGGTGAAACTTTTCATCTCAATCCGAGCCACATGGTATTTGCGCAAGATTGAATCTCGGGCAATTAGGAAAGAATCTTTTTTGTTTCTATAAAGCTCGGCCGCTATGGATGTCTCGGTTATCACTCCGGTATAGCGCCGATATTCCTTCTCCAGCTCATCCCGGTTTATCTTCTTAAGGTAGACATAACCGCCGATAAGCAGGGCCAGAAGTAAGATTAGGCCAATTATTCTAAGTATCAATTCACGCAACTTTCGGTTGATATTAACCGTAAAACCAGTAAATTATAGCCAAAATCTCCAAAGGTCAATATCTATATGGAAATCAAATATCCTCCCGTTAGAAGAAAAAGCCGGCCGGTAAAGGTCGGTAAAATAATAATGGGCGGTGGATTCCCTATAACTATTCAATCAATGACAACCACCGATACCCGTGATGTCAACAAAACTGTCGCCCAGATCAAGGAGCTTGCCGACGAGGGATGTGATATTGTGCGGGTGGCGGTTCCAGATTATGATGCCGCCGCCAAACTGGGAGAAATT
>JAPLUS010000419.1 GCA_026397495.1 Candidatus Zixiibacteriota bacterium
CGGTCGAGGCCGGCGCCAACACTGATATTTTGATATTATCATTGCGAACTTCGCCGGCCACTGCCTCCGAAAAAGCATTAAGCGCGGCTTTAGAGGCGGAGTAAACTGCCAGTCCCGGCATTCCGAAGCGCCCGGCTCCCGAAGAAATATTTATTATCTGCCCTCCCCCTTGAGACCTAAATAACGGAATTAACTCCAAAAAACTGTAATAGATGGCCTTCAAGTTAGTATCAAAAATGGTGTTAAATTCGGCCTCGGTGGTTTCAACCAGGGGCTTATGAATCCCCACCCCGGCATTATTAACAAATATATCTATTCGCCCGAATTTCCTGACTGCCGCCGCCATAATCTTCTTCATATTTTGCCGGCGGATAATATCAACTGCTACAATCAGGAAGTCCCTTCTACTGGCCTGCCGCCCGAGCAGGTCTCGGCCAAGGGATTGAGCCACCTTCTGCAGTCTTTCCTTGTTTCGGGCGACCAAAACCACTTTGGCTTCTTCGGCGGCAAATTGCTCAACAATTCCCCTTCCAATCCCCTGACTGGCCCCGGTAACGACCACAATCAAATCTTTTAATGAGCGCATAATTTCCCCATTAATCTAAAAGAATCCCATTCAATCTATGGCATTTAGAATAAAAAATAAAGGGGCTCTTAATTTATATATGAAAAATAGAATAGGAAATCGGGAGCCCTTGATAAAGGGCTCCCGCTATGTGTAAATTCTTGGAAGCAAATTAAGTGATTATTTGAAAAACCGAAAATCAATTTTCCTCAAGGACCGCCGTACCGGAGGCGGTTTCAATATATATCTCCGGCAAATTGGTACCCTTAGTAAAAGACTTGGTTATATATGTTGTCCCGTCGCGATCGAATTCCTCTTCCTTATCAAACTTGAAAGGGGCTTTTATCCTCCCCTTGTCAACCCGAGCCGTAAATTCAAAATAGCCGGAAATAGGATTTCCCTTGTAGTTGAGCACCGCCTTACCTGAGGCTGATGAAACAGTCAAATTCGATGAGGGACTTCCGTTAAGCATTACATTGACATCGCCTGAGGCGGTCGTAAATGCGCTCATTTCAGTAATCCTGATCTCAGAGCCAAATACCGACCCGCTGGCGCTCTCCGCATTTAGTTTTCCCTCTGCCTTATGGACCTCAATATCTCCCGAAGCTGTTTCCAACTGAATCTCGCCGTTTAGACGGGAGGCCACAATATCACCACTGGCTGAACTAATATCTATTCGTCCGGAGCAATCGCTTATATCTATGGAACCGCTGGCCGTATTGGCAAAGATTCTACTTTTTAATCCCGCAACTTTTAACTCACCCGAAGCCGAGGAGAAACTGATGTCGGTTTTCTTGGGGACAATAATTGTCCAGGTGGCACTGCAGGTATTGGAGCCATCTATTACCTCTTGAATAACCAGCCTATTCTCTTTCTCGGAAAACTGCGGTTTAAATAAGTGCTCGGGGTCACAGGAACCCTTGATCTCTACCTCTATTTTCCAATCGGAAATACCCTTCTTCACAACGCAGTTACCGCTGATGGTTTCGATTTCAACCAGTGATTTCCCTTCAAACAGCGATTTCTTTTTAAAAGTCGTTTTCAAACCGGAACGCTCATTGTCAGTCGCCGCGGCCGCAGCAGCGACGAAAATAAACGCACAAGAGATGAAAAGAATCATTGCTTTCAAATTTCTCATCCTCTCCTCCTCCAAATCTGAACGGATTATAATTATATATTATTGATACTTACGCAACCCATTAGGAAAAGTTTCCTGCAGAGGGAGATAATACGACAACCATATGAGGCGACG
>JAPLUS010000365.1 GCA_026397495.1 Candidatus Zixiibacteriota bacterium
AAAAAGCTTTTCCGGGAAATCGGATAATTCAATGGTCTCCTTTCGGGAAAGAAGAACGGCTCGTTCAAGGCAGTTTTCCAGCTCGCGAACATTCCCAGGCCAACTATAGGTATTAAGGGTCTTTATTGCTTCCGAGCTGAGCGTTTTAGTCTCCATTCCATTTCTACGGCAGTATTTGGCGACGAAATGGTTCACCAGAAGCGGGATATCTTCAACCCTCTCTCTTAGCGCCGGAATATAGATAGGAATTACATTAAGACGATAGAAAAGGTCGGAACGAAAATGATTGGCTTTGACCTCTTCTTCTAAATCCGCATTGGTTGCCGCAATAAGACGAACATCAATTTCAATCGGTTTGGTATCGCCGACCGGCGTGATGATTTTATCATCCAGCACCCGCAATAATTTCATCTGAATCGCCGGTGAAGTATTGCCGACCTCATCAAGGAAAAAAGTGCCGCCATTAGCCATTTTAAACAGCCCATCTTTATCTTTTATGGCACCGGTAAAGGCCCCTTTTTTGTAGCCGAATAGCTCCGACTCCAAAAGTGTTTCCGGCAAGGCAGCGCAGTTGATAGTAACAAAAGGTCCGGTAGCCCGCTCGGAACCGGAATGAATGGCCCGGGCGATTAAATCCTTGCCGGTTCCCGATTCCCCTCTAACAAGAATTGTGGAATCGGTAACAAACGGCTTGGAAATATAATCAAGCGCCCCCTCTTTCATCGCCTCGATAGCGGTATCAACCGAGGCAAAAGCAGTCATAATGACAAAATCCTGGTCGTCCCGATGATACTTAATCTCCTTAAGCAGATCCAGCCCGGTCATCTGAGGCATCATCATATCGGCGATAATTAAATCGTAGCCGTTCGCCATCGTCTTTTTGATAGCTTCGGCGCCGGAATTGGCGGTCTCGACCTCGTACCCTTCCTTAGAAAGAAAAATCTGGAGAAACTCGCGCATTGATTGCTCGTCATCAACAATCAGTATTTTTCCCGGCATTGGGGATTCCTCTTCAATAAACAAGATAGATATGATTCATCATAAGTACTATTCGGCAAGAGAGTATAACCTCTAAATCATTCCTTTGTTCATTGTTCAGATATTGGGCAGTCGAATTCCTTTGTCTTGATAGGCATATATGATTAATTGACAACCCGCCCTCTTATGGGGCTTGTTAAATGGGCCTCAAAAAAAGTGCACTTCCTGGCAAAATGTCATTAGAATTGTCATCCCGGCTTCCTTTTTGTCATCCCCGTGAAGACGGGGATCCAGTCTTCCCCACCCCCTTCTGGATTCCCCGCCGCGGCGGGGAAAGACAAAATAAAGAATGTAGCGCAAAATCCCGAAGGGTTTTGCGACCGTTCTGTGCGCGGCAGACTTTTGATGCGACGTCGGTCCGCCTTGGCGGATTTCCCGACGCATTTCCCCATAACATACACTTTTTCAACACTCTCTTATGGCGGGATGTGACCTGCCGCTTTTATCTAACATATACTTACGTGTTAGGTCACAATCCCATTTACATGGGATCAAGACCTAACACAACCGCGTACCGGGTTTATTAACACTCCTTGCAGGGGGAAGCCACAATAATTGGCAGAGATATTTTGCTTGACACCCTCTTTTGAGATAGGCATATTTTTACAAATTTCATTTGATCGGAAGGAATAATAATATGTTTTGGGGATTTGCTTTTCTTGTTGCCGGAATATTGCTGCTGCTATCGCGGTTGCATATCATTCCGGGCGATTTTTGGGATTATCTGGTCCCGATTGTTCTAATCGCTCTTGGCGCCAAAATGATGTTTGACCGCAAGCGATGGCGCTGACAAAGCGAACCAAGAGACAGGGTTAATTCGACATTACCGGTTCATAGACTCAAATGAGATTGTGTTAATCCTCCTTTATAAGCCTTAGGCTTATTAATCGGATAAATTTTTATTCAGTATTGGTTTATGATTCCCGATAAAATTAATATGTGCAAGATACTGTTTATTGCGACATTCTGGTTGATGGCCGGATCCTGCTCGGCCATTACCGGCGGTTATATGTCGGAAAAACTCGGTTTCTTTGTGCTGGTTCCTTCCGGTTGGACAGTTGACACCAGCCGGGTTGATGAGGTAGTTGTATCGGACAGCGCCGACAGCTCGGCTTTTATTTCCATTAAGAGATATCAAATTGAATCGGCCAATGAGATTGAATCGGAAGATAATCTACTAACCGCCATAAGCGGCCTATATATGAAATTGGGTGTCCCCAATTCCAGCAAAGAACAAGTAAAATTCTCGGTAACATCAGATCGGGCGATATTTGAAAACAATTACGCCGCCTATGATCTGACCAGCAAGATTCTCTATCATAAATATCTAAAAGGAATAATCGGCCGCAAGGCCGATAACGGGCAGTTCCTGTATCTTATGATTGCCGCCGCTCCGCAGGATATATATGATCAAGTAATTCCCAACTTCCAGCTCGTTACCGGTTCCTTTATAATTGCCGAAAAAATGGCGCCCGACCTTTTTCCCAAGACGAATACCTTGAAGTACTTTCTGATATTTATCATATTGGTTCTGACTGTGTTTTTCTTCACCAGAAATCGACGGGTGCAGATGTCACGAAATCCGTTGGGAAAAGACAGCGGGAATTTCTGGCGTTGCGCTTCATGCGGGCGGGTAAATCATATCGACAGCAAATTCTGTCATCGTTGCGGAAGTGAAAGAAAGCCTCTCAATTCGCCAAAATAATACCCTCTTTTATTCGCCGGCCGTTACCGAATCATAGATTCTTTTTTGCTCCAGATAGTCCCGCTCTTCATTGCAGCGTGATATAGCCGGTTTAATCCATCTTCCTTGAGATCGATAGACGGTATTCCGATAGGGATGCCATTGCCCGCCGCCGGCATTGGAATAACGGGTTACCCGAAGATAAACTAAAGCCGAATCACCCATAAGCTTGACACTATCGATATCCATCGCTTTTAGAGTACCATAGGGATATTTTTTAATCTTATCAAGTTCCAGATATTTTGAAAGGGGATTATCGAGTTTATAATAACTAAACTCATTTTCATACATGACCGTCATATCTCCCTCTTTAAGGCGGTCGAACCATTCCTCCAGCGAAGCCCTGATAGCGGCCTCATCGCCGCCGGCGGTTATCGCGGGTGCGGCTTCCCTTTTTGATTGATTTGTCCCACAAGAGGCAATACAAATTAGCCAGGCAAAAAGAATCGCCAAATACCTAAATCTGATTGTATTTCCGGTCATATTCCTCAAGGATTTTAGCCGTATATCGGCTTGATTATAGCAGTTTCTACTCTATCCGGTCAACAATGATTTTGCCGTTCTCGTCGGCCAACCGACCGATTTTGATATTGATATCATGGTCAAAGGCGATCGACATATGCCTGTCTTCAAGAAGCCGTTTTACCAATCTTCGCTTCACTTCCATTGTTTCCAGCGGGTTCAAATCGACCGCGGCAACATAGGGAACGCGAATATGATATGACGACGGCACAATATCGGCATAATAGACGGTCGTGAATCCGTCTGAGGTGGCTTCGATGGCTTGATGCCCCGGTGTATGGCCGCCGGTTTTAATCGCCTTAATACCCGGCATCAGCTCCGTATCGCCGTCTATTAAATCCAATTGCCCCTCTTTTTCCAAAACTCTTAATCTATCCGGAATATAGACCGCCGCGGTTCGTTCATTGGGATTGATAGCATCATCCCATTCGGTTCTTTGAACAATATGGCGGGCTTTTCGAAACCGCGGAACCATTATCCCATTATCATTTTTGACAGAACCGGCGGCGTGGTCGGTATGAAGATGAGTCAAAAAAACAATATCAATATCATTCGAGGCAAGGCCTATTTGTTTTAGGCCGGTTTCGATATTGGTTGTTCCGGAGGCATCATAGATTTTTTTCTCAACGGGGCTGATGACATCCCCCAATCCGGTATCAAGCAGGATATTCTTGCCGCTCGCCTTAAGCAGAAAAAGATTAGTTACCATGGTGATGAGATTATTCCCATCGGATGGAAGCAATTTCCCCCAGATTTTCTTAGGGACAACACCAAACATTGTCCCTCCGTCGAGTTTGAAGGTTTGCTCGACGAAGGGTATAATCTCGAATTTCCCGAATTTCAGAATTACCTCAAATAGTTGCCGGCGATAACCATCCGCTGCACCTCGGAAGTACCTTCGTAGATTTCGGTAACTCTCTGGTCGCGGTACAACTTTTCGATAACCGAGAATTCGCCGATATAACCATAACCGCTATGTATCTGCATCGCCCTATCCACGCAGAAACGGGATGCTTCCGTGGCAAACAGCTTAGCCTGAGAGGCCTCGAGACTGAATTTTTCACCTTTATCCTGGAGTACGGCCGCTTTGTAGGTCAGCATACGAGCCGCCTCCAACTGGGTGGCCATATCGGCAATCATCCACTGAATCGCCTGTAGTTTGGCAATGGGAGCGCCGAAAGCGATACGGCTCTTGGCATAAGAGATCGATTCGTCAAGAGCTCTCTGGCAGAGACCCACGCCCTGAGCGGCGACACCGATACGGGCGCCATCAAGAGTAGCCATCGCATACCGGAACCCTTTGCCGATCTCGCCCAACTGATACGAAATTGGTATCCGGTAATCTTTAAGTTCAATCCGGCCGGTAGTAGCAGCCCGCATTCCCATCTTATGTTTCAGGGTAAAGCCCTTGAATCCGGGGCGGTTTGATTCAATAATAATGGCTGAGACTTTGGGCCGCTCTGAGGCCTCCTCGCCGATACGGCAGAAAAGCACCGCCAGATCGCAGGCATCGCCATGCATGATAAATATCTTCTCGCCGTTAATGACAAATTCATTTCCCACGATTTTGGCAATCGTTTGCTGATTAGCGGCGTCCGAGCCGGCCATCCGTTCCGTCAAGGCAAAGGAGGGAATCATTTCACCGGTGGCGCATTTTGGCAAATATTTTTTCTTCTGCTCTTCGGTGGCAAAATGAATAATTGGATATACCGCCAGTTCCGGCACCGCCGCCAGAAGAGCCGTGGCCGCATCCCAGTAGGCCAGTTCCTCAATGAGGGTGATATACTCAATATTGGAGTATCCACCGCCGCCGTATTCTTTCGGCATGGCAAAGCCGATATATCCGGCTTTCCCCAATTTGCGATAGTAATCGACCGGAAATTTTTCCGGCGCCCGGTCAAGTTCTTTGTACACCGGAAGAATTTCCTTCTCGGCGAACTCTTTAATCCGATCTCTAACGGCCTGTTGTCTTGGGTCAATATTATATCTCATTTCTCCTCCGAGGTCTTGATATGTTTACATCTTCAATGCTTAGGCAATTGAAGAATAGTTTAAATTACTTTTTCGTCTCGTTGTCTTCCGGCAACGGCCCCGCGGAGATAACTGATGGCTTCCGTCGTGGTTGCACCCGGGGTGAAAAGCTTGCTGACACCCATTTTCTCCAGCGTCGCGACATCTTCATCGGGGATAATTCCGCCGCCGAAGAGAATAATATGGTCGGCTTTATTCTCTCGAAGAAGATTCATTATGGCCGGGAAAAGAGTCATATGCGCGCCGGAGAGAATGGAAACGCCGATCGCGTCGACATCTTCCTGAATGGCGGCATTGACAATCAATTCCGGTGTCTGCCGCAGGCCGGTATAGATGACCTCAAAGCCGGCGTCGCGGAACGCGGCGGCGATGACTTTGATTCCGCGGTCGTGGCCATCCAGCCCGGGTTTTGCCAAAAGAACTCTGATTTTTTTAGACATAGGCTTTTCTGTTTCAAATATTTATTCAGCCAATTCCGGCGTCGAAACCACTGGGGTTTCGACCTATTTCCCTATTTCGTTTTTCTTATTTTCAATTTAGGCAATTATCAAGTTTCCTTTTTCATTTCTAAATCATCAAAAAGAATTACATTTTCTCATACGAAAAACTAATGATAATAATTGCGAATCCGATTAGTGAATGTCTTGGAGCTGCTATCGCTTATATATTTCCCGCCATCCATTGCATAAAATATGTGATCAAGTATCTGGGTATGTAATTCAAGCCTCTTTTGGCCCAATGTCTCAATTGCCTCGGAATGCACAAAATTAATGCTATTATCCACAGAGGAATTTAATCGCAAATCATAGCCCCCAAAATTATTTGCAAAACCTTTAAGCCAGATTCTCAGTATTTGATCGAAAGAGTAGGTGATAGTCGCCGAACCCTTTACATTTAATGAAAGGAGTATTTCTACTCCACAATATATGTCTAATAATAAGTCCTGTAACATTTTTTCAGCGTCAACAAACTTCTCATTTTCTTTCTCATAGATTGGGTACGCAGCTATGTGGGTATAATTGCCATATCTTCCACATTCAAAATAATGATAGAAGGGGGTTGGCTTTCCACCATTAAATTCACCATAATAAATAGCCGATTCGGAGGCGGTATGCAGTTGACCATACTCAATTTTCCTAGAAGTATTGGAATTTTCAAATTTAAAACTAAAGGTCTGCAAAAAAGAGAGCAATTCTCGATCTGACGCAAATAAATGGCGGGGATATACTGGCATGATTGAAAATTCCGAAAGTATACATTTGGTTTCACCAGCACTAAATACATTATGAAATCGTGTTTTAGTTCGATTAATTAAGTAATCCCTTGTATCGCTATATTTTTTCCTTTTATTTTTCAGCCATTCAATTTCATCCAAATTGGCTTTTCTATAAGGCCTTTTTTCTGCCTTTTCTCTTAAATAAACAGTCGTATATCCATCAGTAGCATGGGGTGTTAAATCACTCTCATCTATTTTTATGACGAATACCCGCAAATCATCGGGTCCAGGTAGATATTTACATTGATAAGACAAAACCGGCGGATGAATGTTTGACAAAATTATTCGATTAATAGTATCCTCAAGATTGTCTTCTTCAATCCGTCTAATTTCCGCGGGCACGTTGCTGTCGTCAGCTGCCCTGACGCCAAGGATTATCCATCCACCAAAGCTATTAGCAAAAGCAGCTATTAATTCATGAATATGCTTCGGACGCTGCAATTTGTAGTCCAGATAGTCACCCTCTGGTCTCTTTTCATCCACCAGCTCTTGAATATCATCAAATGTGACAGTATCTATTGTTTTATTAAGTATTGACATTCTTTACGAAATTAAATTATCGGCGGCTCGGTGTACTCGCCGAAAATCGGGCGGAGTGTGTCGATTATCTCACCCTCGGTTGCATATACCCGCACACAATCCAGAATCGCTTTAAGAGTGTTCCCGTTACCCTTTGCCGCTACTGCCAAATCCTCGAGGGTGCGTTTGACTTTATCATTATCGCGTTCGGTGCGAATCTTTTTTACAAAAGCCGTCTGCTCCGGCTCGACTGTTTCATCAATCCTCAAAATCGGGATGGTAATTCGTTCGTTTTCCATAACATAGTCGTTGATACCGACAATAATCCTTTCTTTTCTTTCAATTTCCTGTTGATATCGATAAGCCGCTCGGGCAATTTCGCGCTGAAAATATCCTTCCTCGATCCCCTTCAATACTCCGCCGCGGCGCTCTATTTCAGCCAGATATTTTTCCGCATCTTCTTCCATTTTATTAGTCATCGCTTCCACAAAATACGAACCGGCCAAGGGGTCGATGGTATTAGCAACACCGGTCTCATGCGCAATAATTTGCTGGGTGCGGAGAGCAATCAACACCGCCTTTTCCGAAGGCAGGGCCAGTGTCTCATCCATCGAATTGGTATGAAGCGACTGCGTCCCTCCCAGCACCGCTGAGAGTCCCTCGAAAGCCGTTCGGACAATATTGTTTTCAGGTTGTTGCGCTGTCAGAGAACATCCGGCGGTCTGACTATGGAAACGAAGGAGCCAACTGCGTTCATCTTTGGCTTTATATTTATTTTTCATCCGGTCGGCATAAATACGTCGGGCGGCGCGATACTTGGCGATTTCTTCAAAAAAATCCTGGTGCGCATTAAAAAAGAATGATAGGCGGGGCGCAAATTTATCAATATCCTGACCATCGGCAAGGGCAGCTTCAATATAGGTAAATCCGTCAGCCAGAGTAAACGCCA
>JAPLUS010000035.1 GCA_026397495.1 Candidatus Zixiibacteriota bacterium
GTTTGTTTCGTGAATTCGGAATAGTTGTGGCCGGCTCGGTTCTGATTTCGGCCTTTGTATCTTTGACCCTGACGCCCATGATGAGCGCCAGGATATTGCATAAAACGACTCATGAGAATAAGTTGTTTTCGTTAAGCGAAAAATGGTTTGCCGGTTTGATATCCAGATATAATCTCTCTCTACGGCAATTCATCGAGTACAGGTGGTTAGTTCTGATGATAATGGCTTTATCGGTGGCTATAATATTAGGATTGGGTTCGCTGATTCGTTCAGAACTGGCGCCGATGGAAGATAAAAGCCGATTGATGGTCAATGCTACGGCCCCGGAGGGAACATCGTATGAAGCCATGTCTGATTACATGACAAAAATTTTGGCCATCGCCGATACCATTCCGGAGAAGGATGTAATTGTATCGGTTACGGGAATGGGTGGGGTTAACGGCGGTTTTGTCCGAATCAGTCTCAAACCTCCGGATGAGCGGAAGCGGAGCCAGCAGCAGATTGCCGACGCCCTTACCGCTCAATTAAAGGATTATACTTTCGCCCGCACCTTTGTAACACAGGAGCAAACTATTGGCGGCGGCGGCGGTCGGGGGCGGGGACTTCCCATTCAATTTGTAATCCAGGCGCCCTCTTTTGAAAAGTTGCGGGATGTTATTCCGCGATTCATGGAAAGGGCGCAGGCCGACTCGGTTTTTCAGATAGTGGATTTGGATCTGAAATTCAATAAACCGGAACTGACTATTCAGATTGACCGCGATCGGGCCCGCGATCTGGGGGTGACGGTAAAAGATATATCGGAAACACTTCAATTATTTTACAGCGGTCAGCGGTACGGCTATTTTATCCTTAATGGTAAACAATACTCGGTGATTGCTCAGGCGGATCGGGTGAACCGCGATGAGCCGCTTGATCTGAGATCCATTTATGTCAGAAACAGCCGGGGGGATCTGATTCAGATGGATAATTTGGTTACTCTGTCGTATCGCAGTAATCCGCCGCAATTATATCGCTACAACCGATATGTTTCAGCGACTGTTTCGGCATCTCCCGCCGCAGGATATACTCTCGGTGACGGCATTGATGAGATGGGAAAAATTTCGGCCGATGTACTCGATGAGTCATTTTCGACCAGTCTGGCTGGAACCGCCAAAGAATATGCGGAAAGTTCCAATACTCTGCTGTTCGCGTTTCTTCTGGCCCTTGTTCTGGTGTATTTAATATTGTCGGCGCAGTTTGAGAGTTTCCGCGACCCGCTTATAATAATGTTCACCGTGCCGCTGGCGCTGGCCGGGGCGATATTATCGCTCTGGCTGTTTGGCCAGACCTTTAATATTTTCAGCCAGATCGGCATCATCGCTTTAATCGGAATTGTGACAAAAAACGGTATTCTGATTGTTGAATTTGCCAACCAGCGCAGGGGGCACGGGCTATCCATTAAGGAAGCCGTTATCGATGCGGCAACGCAGCGCTTTCGCCCCATTGTAATGACCAGTCTGGCTACGGTTTTTGGGGTTCTCCCGATTGCCCTAGCCCTGGGTGTGGCGTCAAAAAGCCGAATCTCTATGGGGATTGTTATAATCGGAGGACTTCTCTTTTCGCTCGGTTTAACCTTGTTTGTGATTCCTTCTCTGTACACCTATATGACAACTAAGAAAAGACAAATTGATTTTAAGGCAACGGAGACTGTGGCCGAATAATATATTCTTATTTAATTCTCCTCCCTCGGTCCAAGTCAATAGACAAACTTTGAAATTTGGACGAAATATGAAGGATAGGTTAAGACCTTGTGGAACTTTGAAAATGGCACGAGCCCACCACGGTGTACTACTTCATGGTTTCGGTAATAAATCGGCGACGTCTTGCAGTAGTCGTAGTAGAGGTAGAGCGGAACCCGCGCGCTTGCCCACCTTTGGCGGGGTTCCGCCAATTAAAGTCCATTCTCACGTATAAGACTATTTCATTACCATTATTTCCGGGCAGACTAAAGGGCTTGTTGAAAAAGTCCCCAAATTTGGTTGCGGCGGGTCTTGTCCGCCGCAGGTGGATGTGACCCACCGCTATGATCCAACATATACTTACGTGTCAGGTCACAATCCCATTTACACGGGATCAAGGCTGGCAAATCGGCGTACGGGGTTTTTCAACACTCCCTAAAGTCTGCCGCGCACAGCATATTAAATCCATTTGTTGGGTTTCTCAACCTGCAAAATATCAATCTTAAGATACCCTGCCCCTACTCCGGA
>JAPLUS010000170.1 GCA_026397495.1 Candidatus Zixiibacteriota bacterium
CTTGCCATTCTTCAGATAGTTTCCCTTATTATCTAAATACAGAATGATCTTGACTACACCATTATTAATTCCCTGTACTTTAGGACCTTCGGGCCATCTCTCTGCACCAAGTCGAATAATTGTTGGAGAATTAGGTCCCGGTTTATTTATAGTTCGCTTTTCAAAATTGAAACTAAATTCCCTAGCAGATTTTCCTAATTTCTTAAAAATGGGACCTTCAGCGGCAATAGGCCAACCATCACCTTCAGGTATAACCATATCTGGTCCCTGTGCATCTATAAAATCATCATCAACCCAACCAATAGGAGTAGTCTTGTGAACAAAATCGATGGGAGTAACTACAGGCAACGACTCCTGTACGATTCCATACCCACGCATATTATGGTCAAAATCAACTTGCCTGCCCTTCAGACCTTTGCCGACCTCCCCCCTCTGACCGGACCCGGTTTTACCGTTAACCGGCTTAGGCTGCTGCGTATCAACATTGACCTGACGAACATCACCGACATTAATTGCTACCATTTCATCATCTTGATAATAATACCAGATAGTCATTGGCAACAGCATCAGTGATGCGCTAATAATCATACCACGCAATAAATTCCGCTGGTACGTTACTTTGAGTGGGCTTACAGGACGCATACTTATTATCTCCTTCGCAACATAAGACCACTTCTTTTCACCTTATGAGATTAGAACGCCGTAATACTTGCCCAAGTCGAGTGGGTGATGATCCAGAAATCCCCCATAACAACATTTATTAATATCAGTTTTAATACATTCAACGAACAATTTTCACTAAAAATTATCACAGCAATATTAAAATGTCAAGGTGGTTTGTCAACAATCAGTTTTTATTCCAATAATTCCGGCTTCTACCAAGAATAGGTGCCACTTATTACGACATATTTATACTCTATAGTGGAATCCCTACGACAATGTTGCTATGGAATCCTTTCTTAAAACTGTCAAAATGGAGGAGGTATATCTCTGGGAATACAGGATCTGGCTGATGCCCAAAAACGTCTTGATAAATTTCCTTGGGATATCTATAATGAAAAGCGATTGCATCCCTCTCTGGGGATATCGACTATGCTGAGAGCGAAAAGATAATTGCCAAAGAGATGATTAATGCCGATATTATTGCCTTTCAGAAATTTCAAGTACACAGGCAGTTTAGGGAGATAGGCGATGAAGAGAAAACTGTTAATTATTATTCTATTCTTACTTTTTGCTAATCAGTTGGCGGTTGCCGAGACCAGTCTTCCGGATAATTTTGAAGCAGATTTTAACCGGCTCTTTCTTTCAACCGAACCTTTAAGATTTCAAGATAATATTGCTTTACTTGATAAAATAGAAGCAGCTATTCCGAATTTATCGCAAGATGAGCAAGATTTAGTCCGTGGAAAATCAAGAAGATATTTGCTTGTCAGTCAACCAGGCGAATTTGCCATTTCAAGGGTGTATGCTCCTGACTGTTTGCAGACAGGGGTTGCCGCTCCAGTTGCTTTTTTGAGATTAACTGCTGTAGATATGCTTGGTAAGATTGGCAATGAAGACGATGCTGATTTTATAAATAATTTAGACAAGAACAAGAATTTTAATCATCCATATTTTGAAGAGATTTGCAAAAAGGCGGTAAATTATATCCAGACAAAGCAGGATTTGGCTCACCAGCCCCTTGAGCTCACGATCAAATCAGATGAAGATGTGTATGAAGCGGGGGAGGATATTTTTATAAACTATCAAATAAAGAATGATGGAAAAGAAGCAATCATTATTGCTCCCCCGTTTGAAGATAACGGTGTTATCGACCCGAACGGATTTGGAGCGTCTTTTTTAATAAATAAACTGGGGACGGATAAAATAAAAATGGAAATTTTACCTTTGGCAGATTTTTTGTCAGTCCCTATCTCCCCCGATAAGGTCATTACAATCCCAAGCGGTGGTTCCTACTCTAAGAGAGTCAACATTGTTAGGATTGACAATGAAAGTATTCTCAGGGATATCAAATATTCTTCGACGGAGATTCTGCAGAGAAGCGGCGAGTTTTCTGTCGCAGCCAAATACGAGTGGACGGAATTACGGAAAGCCTATCCAATGCCCAATTGCTGGCATGGCACCATTACCTCCAATGCCATCACCATAGAGGTGAAGGAGAAAAGGGATAAACCCTCAGTCGCAGAAGCTGAAAAGCTTGTTTTAAAAGATATCTTAAAGGATTCGCCGAATATGAATCCCTCAGTTAAAGTCTTTTTAAAGGAGTTAACTACGCCAGAGCTTTGGGAAAGGATGGTTGCGCAAGTTTTTAAAGTTAAAGAAGAGGCTATCCCTCTCTCCAACGACACCTATTTAATTAAAGACAGAGAGGTTATTTATCTTGCTTCTGGTTGGGGCTGTTGCGGATTAATATCTATGTGCGTTACTGATTTAGATAAAAATAACCAGCCAGAACTTCTATATACCCATTCTGGAGGTTCAGGAATACATCGCACGAATCTGGCCATTTACCTTGAAAATGACGGTAAGCCTCAGATTATAAGAAGTGACCATGCCTATTTTGATGTTGATTTATTCTTGAAAAAGATAGATGACCAGAAGGTAATCGTTGAGATTGGCAAATTTAAAGACTATGAAAAAGCAATTTACCTGCCAATTGCTACCTTAGGAAATATTGTCCTTGAATCTAAAGGCGCAGAACCAGAACTTTTGATCCAATTTGATGAGAAGCTGCCCGAAAAAGTAAAAGAGCAATTTAGATGAAGAAAATATTTCTTACAGTTATTTTATTGTTATCAGCGATTTCGGTAGGGTATTGCGAAGAGCATGTTTCTTCAGTCTTAACTCCGCAAGCCAAGGGTGAAGCTCGTGCGCAGCAAGATATTAAAAATGGTAAAATGAGAATTCTTTACTACGGTATACCTTGGTCAGCAGGCAAACCTTTGCTAGACGATGAAAGTGGGCTGCCGGTTGAGATTGTTGCCAATTGCACTGTAACACCAGAGTTTGTTGCTGAAACGGACGCTTACAATAATTTAATGCGAAAGGCAGCGAAAGTAAAGCAGCTAGCGACTCGGTCCCTCCAGCTCATCATCAAATCAGATAAGCAAGTTTATATGAAGGATGAGCAGATAATCATTGAATATGAATTTAAAAATATTTCAGAGAAGCCAATTAAACTAAAAGATTATTATAAAACCGGGCCGGTTAGTTTTTACTTTAAGGATGAACAAGGAAAGACATACAGCATCAACTACATAGATGTTTTCGGAAGAACAATGCCGACAGAGCTTGCGGGAGGAGCAGTCGTTAAGCGGGAAATATATAATTTGGATCTAACAAAAGCTGAAAATTATAAGATTATAGGAAAACATTCAATCTATATGAAAGACGGTAATTTAACCTCCAACACCATCACCATAGAGGTGAAGGAGAAGAAAGACTTAACGGAAGATGAAGCTATTAAGATTGCTCAAAAAGCCCTCGAAAGTTTGAATAAAGACGCAGAGCGATATTATTTTAAAGACATTGGAGAATTTAAGAGGAATGAGCGGGATATTTGGCTTGTGACCTTTGATCTAAAAGAGAACTTGAGTCGCGCGCGGGACAACAAAGCAATGATTTTGGGTGTACAGATATTTATTGCTGTTGATAAAAAGAGCGGCAAAACAACCACTGGAGGTGGGGATTAACAAGACTATTATTAGGATAGATCGCCGGTGACAGCGAAATGAAAAAAGTAATCTGCTTATTGATTTCGGCATTATTTTCTTCCGTTTGCCTTGCCCCCTCGCCCTCCTTTGGCCAAAGCCGGGCTGCGCAAGACGCCACCACCTCCGCCGGCCCATCCCCTTCTCTTCAGCTTACCATCAAATCAGACAAGCAGGTTTATGAGGCGGGGGAGCAGATCATTTTAACAGCAACATTAAAAAATGTTTCAGAGAAAGAAATGATTGTTTTCTGGGGAAATAAAAAGCCGGAAATATTCGCCGAAGAACTTGGCGTATATAATGTGGCTATGTATGTAGAATCATCTGATGAGGCATTATATATTAAGCCAAAACAAAGTATAGAGAAAACAATAGCGATAACTTTAGATAACAAAATGAAACCAATAAGAGAAATACTTGGATTAATATTGTTATATAACAGTCAGAATTTAGTCTTAGATTTTAAGCACAGGTCAGACCAAGAGATTCTTACTGGAATTCTTACCTCCAACACCATCACCATAGAGATGGCGGACAAGGATGGAAGATGACAAAGAAAAGAAAACCAATACGATTAAAAGGATATGATTATTCATCAGAAGGCGCATATTATGTAACGATTTGTACACAAGATCGAAAATGCATATTGGGAGAAATTGTAAATGGAAAAATGATATTAAATGAATTTGGAAATATTGTTAAATTTACATGGGATGCTTTGATTCAACATAATGCCAATATTTTATTGGATCAATTTGTGATTATGCCAAATCATGTTCATGGAATAATATTTATAAATAATGATGCGAATTATGGATTGCCGGAAATTGTTCGTCAATTTAAAACATTTTCTGCAAAACCCATCAATGAAATTCAAAACAAATCCGGTAATAAATATTGGCAACGAAATTATTACGAGCATATTATTCGTGATGAACAGGAATTAAATCAAAAACGCGAATATATATTAAATAATCCCTTAAATTGGGAAAAAGATGAAAATAATACATTTAATGAAGAGGTGTTAATAAATGGAGGGGGGTATAAGAGATAAGAAATCTTTTCACAATAATTGTAATCATGCTTTCGCTATTGACGGTCAATGGTTATTGCCAGGTAGAAAGCCAGCCACTTACGCTTACCATCAAATCAGATAAGGAAGTTTATAAGGCGAGTGAGGATATAGCCATTGATGTTGGGCTAATCAATTTAACTGATAAATCTATCTATATTTTATCATATTTTGAAAGATCTTCTTCAGAAGGTGTTTCCTCAGGTCTTAGGTTTAATATTGTCGGCCCTGATAGCAAGCCGCCTAAATATATTCATCGGGAGCAGCTCGAAGATAGAGTGTCGTATCCACAAATTATGCTTTTGGAGCCCAATCAAAAGAGAAACGTTAAGATTATATTAAATTATTGGTATAAGATGGATAAACCAGGTGACTATGAAATTAGCGCAGATTTTAAAGACTTTTTAGAATTGGCAAATAAATTAGCAGCGGAACTTGATGATTGGAATAAAATGAATAATGAATGTATCAAGAAGGGCTGCCAGCAAATCTCGCTTGCTTCAAATTCCATTAAAATAAAGGTGTTAGAGAAGAATTTCTTAGAGAAGATAAAAGATTGGTTCGGGAGTAAGGAATGAAAAAGATTATCCCAAGTATTCTTTTATCATTCCTAACAGTATATATCGCCTGTGGACCAGACTCCCAACAGTTTCAGAAGTTAAAGAGCTCTGGAATTAACAACATCCCCCCAGACTACAAATTTCTTTTATTTCCGAAAGACGGAACAATGGTTTATAAAACTCCTGAGTTTTCACGCGGGGATGAAATAGCAAAATTAGAAAGGGCCATTACTGTTCAGTATAGCGATCTAAATAAAGAGAATATTGGAGTAATAATAGATGAGAAAAATGAAGGATATGTCAGGCGTTCTTCTTTAAGATTTCTTCCTCGCGATAACACACCTGACTATAAAAAGACACGTGATTATATCGCGGGATGGGTAGATGCTATTAAATTTGACACTAACTACGCTGAAGGCTACGGCGGCGTCTACCATCTCCAGGCCGGAAAGGCAATAGTGTATTTTCGTTTGGTTAGCGCTGACAGGGTTTGCGGCTCAGCTTATAATTACGAAACCAACGGAGATAAAATTATCGCCGTTGGTGCGGCTATCCCATTGCGAGACCTTGATATTATGGTTGATGGGGGGACACCTATTTTTGAAGCTTACCGTAAGGCGGAAAGGTCGATACCGGATGCTGAAACATTTATTAAGCAATATTCAAGTGAGAGAGAACTTTGTGCCGGCGCCATGCTTAATATCGCACGACTCTATGAAAGACAGAGTGAAGTGAAGCAAGCGATAGATATGTATCAGAAAGCCATAGATGAGTATGGAGAGGAGAATGTCCCCAGGATTAATTCTGCAGTTACAGTCAGAGATTGGGCACTTTCAAACATAGGATTGCTTTACAAAAATATAGGTGAACGAAGCAGGGCTATAATAATTTTCGAAGACCTGATGAAGCACGCAGAAGACCGCAATACGCGTAACAGTTCCCGGATTGAATACCTCAGCACCAAGCAATCACACCTCAAAGTTACTGCAGAGGTTACTGTTCAAGGCAAAAAGTTGTTTTCAGTTGGCAAGAGAATACCCGTTTTGATCTCAGTGGAAAATTCTACAAAAGAGACTGTCATTTTTAAATGCTATGCTCAGATGGAATTTCATAGCTTTTGCGCTCTTGCCCCACGCGAAGGATCTAAGGAGATCACTCTCACCCCTGGAGCAAAACTCGACGTGCCATTGGTGTTTACCGAAAAAGATACTAAGGCCTGCTTAATCCCAGGGGTCTATAAGCTGACCGCTGTATTGACGGGAATCCCCTTTGACACAAATACAGAATTAGTTAAGATCCGAGAGTAGGAAAATGTTAAATGATAAGGCATCTGGGCAGCAGAGAGATTAAAAGATGGGGCGTCAATTAAGCAGGCAAAATTCAGACCAGAGGATTGACATTTACCTACGGGCCTGTTAAAAAACTTCAAAAGGGGAAAAAGTGCACTTCTTGGGGAAATGCTATTGGAATTGTCATCCCCGACTTAGGGCTTGTTGAAAAGTCCCCAAAAAGTAGTAGGTCGGCGTTCCGAATTCCGACGATAGTCGGAATGAGAAACCCGACATCTTCACTATTCTCCGAATTCACCCTCTATACTCGGTTTGTCGATTACACCCCAATTTCTTTCATAGAGATCATTTCCCAAATAATCCTGTAAGCCGCCAATCATTTCATCCCTTATAACATGATCCCAGAACCGATTCTGCCAGACCCTTCCCGCACGATACAAATTCCGAAATCTTCTGGAATATCTAATTTTGAAATTATGTATTATGGATGATATCGCATCATCCTGCGGTTCAATTATGATATGAATATGATCAGGCAATATTACCCATACCTCGGGTCTGATATCTCTCCAGGAATTCCAGAAAATGGTCGTATTCTTAAGCAGCAGAGGTTCACGGTTAAGGGTGACCATGGTGATAAAGTACTTGGCGCCCCTAATATTTATTCGTCTCAGAGATTTCATAAATACACAATATATTTGTCGGGTTTCTCATTCTTCGCCTGCGGCGAATCATTCGGAACACCGACCTACATAACTGGATTCCGGGTCAAGGCCCGGAATGACAGCTTAGGACAGGGGCCTGAAAGCAGATGATTATTTCACAATACACACTTTTTCAACACTCCTTTTCGCGGGAATAACAAGAAGGGAGCCGGAATGACAGGTTGGATGTCATCATCAGTCATGACAAAATGTATTGTCATAACCTGCACTTTTTCAACAAGCCCTAAAGCCTGCCACGCATAAAATAAAAGATGTCAAAACCGCCCATCAGCGCCATACCCTTCCCCCAAGGGGATTTTGACCTACTCAACTGCAGAATGTTCCGTCGGGAAATCCGCCATGGCGGAACCGACAGCCCAAGTAAAATTGAAAATAAGCTACTTTTCAACCATTTTTTTCGATATATTGACCCGGTCGTTGCATTTCGTTAAAAGAATGATTAGAAAAGCTGTTTTTGTCGGCTCTTACTATAAGCTCGAAGAAATACCCGCTGATCGGGCTCAGGTGGCTTTTGGGGGCAGGTCTAATGTGGGAAAATCGTCCCTTCTTAATGGATTGGTTGGACAAAAAAAGCTGGCCCGAATTTCCAAAACCCCCGGCCGAACTCAGGCAATTAATTTTTTCCTAATAGATGACAGATATTATTTTGTGGATCTGCCGGGATATGGTTTTGCCAACGCACCGCATGAGAAGAGAGAAGAATGGGGAAGGCTGGTTGATGCCTACCTCAACACTGCCACTCAATTGCGGGGACTGATTTTCCTTCTGGATTGCCGACGTGAGCCAAATGAGGACGATTTGATGCTCCTCGACTGGATAGAGAAAAAAGATGTCGAGTTTTTGCCGGTTCTGACAAAAGCCGATAAGCTCAGCCGAAGTCAGATAGCAAAAAAAAGGGATGAATTGGGAAAAGTTTTGAAAGTCTTGCCGGTTCCCTTTTCAACCATTTCCGGTATAGGTGTCACCGAAATTCTGAAATGGATTGACAAAAGGGTAAGCAGGTAAATATCAAATATTCATTGGAGACCAGATAAATGAGCAAAAATGTGGTTGTGGTGGGATGCCAATGGGGCGATGAAGGAAAAGGCAAAATAGTAGATATTTTGGCCGAGAAGGCGGATATTATCGCCCGTTTTCAGGGGGGCGCCAACGCCGGACATACTATCCTCGCCGGCGGCAAGAAATTTATCCTGCATCTGGTGCCGTCGGGAATAATTCATCCCGGAAAAATCGGTTATATCGGCAATGGAGTTGTCCTTGATCCTTTTGCACTTCTCCATGAATTGGAATGGCTGAATGGTGAGGGAATAAACACGGAGAAACGAATATTTATCTCCCCGGCTACCAATCTGGTGCTCCCCTATCATGAACTGATAGATTGTATAGATGAAAAGAAAAGGGGCGGCGACGGTATCGGAACGACCCTGCGTGGCATTGGCCCGGCCTATCGGGATAAGATTGACCGCTGCGGAATCCGCTTGTGCGATCTTTTCAATCCCGACCGATTGAAAAAGAAATTGGAGCTGCAACCGAAGATTAAGTCAGAGTATTTCATCGGCTCTAATGACGATCGCTCCAACATTGAAAAAATACTCAATGATTTGATGCGAATAGCTCCCTCCCTTCACCCCCTGATGGCTGATATCTCCCTTCGACTTTTGCAGCACCAAAAAGAAGGCAGGTCAATCCTCTATGAAGGAGCCCAGGGGGCAATGTTGGATATTGATATGGGAACCTATCCTTTTGCCACCTCATCCAACACTATTGCCGGTGGAGCTTTGACCGGATTGGGAATTGGCCCAAAAATGATTGATGAAGTTATCGGAGTAATCAAAGCGTACGCTACTCGCGTCGGCGCCGGCCCTTTTCCGACCGAGTTAATCGACGAAACCGGCGAGCAACTGCGATCATACGGAGGCGAATTCGGAGCCACCACCGGGCGGCCCCGTCGAACCGGATGGCTGGACATGGTGATACTTCGGTATGCCTGCCGAATCAATGGTATCGAAAAAATCGCTATTACCAAACTTGACATTCTAGACCATTTTGAAAAGATAAAGGTTTGTACCGGCTACCGGCTTAATGGTCAGACAATAAGTGAGGTCCCCCTGGATTTATCGGATCTTTGGCAGGTTCAGCCGATTTATGAGGAACTTGATGGTTGGTTATCAACAACGTCCGGAATGACCGGCTACCAATCGCTCCCCCAAAAGGCCAAAGATTATCTGCAATTCATCACCGATGATTTGAATGTCAAGATATGTCTGATTTCTACCGGGGCAAAGCGCGAAGAAACGATTGTAATAAAATAGAGAGACAGAATATGGTTCTGTCCCCTGTCTAACGCGGGCTGAATTCGATTCTGTTCCGGTGCAATAAAATAAGCATCAGCAGCTATTTTTAGTAACCCCTCATTCCTCCCATAGCGCCGTAGCCACCCAGCACGAGCGCCGTAACAACGACACTGATAATGACAGATAACACCAGTCCCGCAATAAGCGTAACGATATAATAGCCAACCAATTTATCCTGCGGCGGCTCTTTGATCGTCTTCATTCCACCATATAAGAGGTACAGCGAATAAAGGCCTAAAATCGCAAGAATAGAGAGTATGGGAATAATATAAAAAATACCGACGACCCATAAGGCGGTAGAGGAAAAGATGGCCACTTTTAATGAGCCATTCATATCTTTTTTGGCGCCAAAGGAAGGTGCCAGAGAATCAATAATAAATCCCAGCAGATAAACGCCGACTAAAGAAAGGATATAATAGACCACTGCCCAAGTAAGGCCCGTGGCAACAGGTATACAAGATACCACTCCCCAGACATTATAGCCGATAAAGGAACGGCCAATAAAACCCGCCACGGCCGGTATCGCCGCCAAAATCATAGCATATTTGGTATACATTTCTCTAGTAGAGAGAGGTTCCCCCTTAATCACTTCCCATTCTTTGGCCGGAGCCAGTAGAATGTTTTTGGCTCTTTCAACCAGATTCATTTTTTCCTCCATGTTTAAGTAACCAGATAATTTTGTAAAAACTCCGGATTCCCGGATTATCGGTTCAGTGCCTTCTTCAATCCGGTCGCTAATTCCTCCGCTCGCTGTGAGCCGATAAGCACCTTTTTGCCGCCGGTAAGTTCAATTTCAACACCCGTCTTCCCGGCGAGAACATAGGCGACACTTTTGCTCGGAAACCATCGTATCGATTTGCCGTCCTGCTCCATAAGGGGATGATATTCCCGAACGGCGCAGTTTTGAATATCCTTGAGATAAATGGTGCGGAAAACAAAAGGAAATAGGCGAATTGTTACTCTCTCTGATTTTACCTCCGTAATCATCCGGATTGACAAAACAAACCAGGGAAGGCCTACCCCAACAATTAGAAAAAGAATCCAGACAAGGGTATCCGGACCGGAACCGCTTCCCATCGGATGACCGACGACAATCTGTCGTATGAAGGTCCACCAAGCCATAATCACCGCAATGACGGTAATCAACCAAACCCACCACTGGCGGAATTGCTGGACTTCATAATAAAAGGTTTCGGTCTTAGGTTCGACTTCCATTGTCTCTCCTCCTAATTTATAAGTTTCATAAAATTCATATTTATAGAAGATTTCTATAGCTTAACCTTCAGCCGTAGTGTTAGCATCAATCGGCTTGCTCTCGCCGAATCCCTTGGTTTCCAGGCGTGAGCCATCAATCTGATAACTACTTGCCAAATATGCTTTCACCGAGGCGGCCCGGCGCTGGCTTAAATCCAGATTATATGCCTCTTCCCCGTCGCTGTCGGTATGCCCCTCGATAGATAGGCGAAGATTGGGGTCATCGGTCAGAAGCTGCCCGATTTCGGCCAGCGTTTTGTATGATTCTCCCTTGATCACATCGGAGCCGGAATCAAAGAGAATCCCATGGGTAACGATCTTGCCGGTTTCATCGAGTTGCTGGCGCATCGACTTGCCGCCTTCGGCCACCCGGAGCGTTCCCATCAACATCGGATTCCCTTGCTCTTTCCATGGGTCGCAATAGATTCGAAGCATCGCCGGTTGAAAATTCTCGATTTCCGGAATATTGGCCACCCGTTCATTATCGACATAGCATTTCATAGTGCTCGGAGTTGCCATAATCCGCATGGTATGCACCCCCTTACCCAACTTGGAGGTAAGTTCTTTGGCAGAAATCTCTTTGCCGTAAATGGAGACACTTGAATTTTTGCCGCTGGTTACATTGAATTCCGCAATTTTCTTTTCGTTGGCATCGAGGACATAAATATGATAGTAATGCCCTGATTGATCGGCGCCATTACTGTATATATCAAGCTCGACCGTAAATCTGGAAGGAAGGGTGGTTTTTATTTTCGGACGAATTGAACCCTGGTCGGTGCACATGACCCATTTTCGCTCCCCTTTCGCGGCAATTTCGAAAACACCTTCATCAAGGGACCATTTCGACGGGAATTCGCCGACCTCCTCGCCGGAGAAATCATCATAGAATATGACCTTATCTCCGGGAATAAAATCATATTTCGTAAAGAGCTTCATATTTTCGGCTCTGACCGCACCGGTGCCCTCACCGCCTGCGGCGGCTTTCCCGCCGGTTTCCCCGGCCGCTTGTTTGGCGCCGCTCTCGCCATACTGCTGGGTGTATTGCCCCTGCCCGGTGTAACGATAGTACTCCTCGGGGACATCCTTGCCGATCTTGTTGGCCGCCTTAGCCAGTACATCACGAATAGCTTTTTCCATCGGCTGGTTGGAGTAAGACCCCAGCCCGCCAACCAGAGCGACATCCTCAACCCAGCCGCCGCCGGCCACATCGGCGCCCCAGCTCGTTGATTTCCCTTCCAGCGACATCGCCTTGATAACCCGCCGGGTACGAATATCAATCAGCTTAATATCTATCAATATTTTGGCGCTCTTGCTCTGCAGTCCCACCTTGCCGAAAGCCTTATTCTTGAGCGCTCCCAGACCGCCGCCTCCACCGCTGGCCTCGGGTTCAAATCCGGTCACGGCGCCGGTAACCAGAACATCCGCCCCCTCCATCAATCCTTTTTCCGGCCCGCGTCCTTCCTCGACATATTCCGATTCGCCCAGGTCGATTTCCTCGGCCAACTCCTCGACCTCTTCCTTGCTGGCCAGAACGATGAATTTCTCGTTATTGGCCAGCGCGGTGGAAAGCATCTCACCTATCGAGGCGGCCATTTCGTCATCACAGTCGGCGGACTTATTTTTAATTGTCCCGACCGCTATCCGGGCCTTGTTACCCTGATAGGTCAGCTTTTCAGAAACTCCCGCAAGGGCGATATCGCATAATAATAAAGCCATTCCAGCACAAATTAACCAAAATGACAGTCCACGATTTTTCATCATACTTTTCTCCTTACAATGCAATTTCTTTTTATCCAATTCAAGGAATTAATAATCAATTTTGGACTTGAAAATATACCGATTTAATCACTTTTGTGTCAATACAATAATAAGGAGATAAAGGGTCCTTATTCAGGAGAATAAAATACCGGCAATTAGACCTGATTTTATATCGGTCATGATAGAATTTGAGGAAATCGCCCCGGTAAATATTCCCCATTGGCTGTTTCCAACAGCTGATAATCTAACGATGGTATTGCCTAATGAACTTTTCTACTTCGGGTATACCACCCTGCAAAATAAGGTAGCCATCAAAAGGTTCCCGCTCGGTTATTTCACCGGCGATCGGTGTCAGCATCATCTTTGTAACCTCGGCCGGATCAGTAGTCTGCGCCAAAATCCATCCCAGCTTCACATAGGCAACCTCAGGAAGCATATTTTCTGTCGGCACTACGCCCAACTCCATCATATCCCGACCGGTATCATATACATACATTTGGACATAACCCCACAGGGTTTGAACGGTCATAAAGATGGCAATTCCTTTTTCGTGGGCTTTCTTGAGCGCCGGGTAAAGCGGTTTATTGACGTGACCCAGACCGGTGCCGGCAATGACAATCCCCTTGTAACCATTATCGATAAGTGATTCAATTATATCGGGACGCATATTGGGGTAATAATAGACAATCGCCACCATCTCCTCAAAAACCGCGTTGACATTAACCTTACGGTCATTTCTTCTCTTTTTGTAGTCAGTTTTAATTGGCGTCATCTTATCCGGTGTTACCATGGCAATGGGAACATCACCAATGGTGCGGAAAGTGGAACGATAGGAAGAATGCATCTTGCGAACGCGGGTACCACGATGAAGTAAATTATATTCATCAGAAGTCGGGCCAAACATACAGACCATAATTTCCGCAATGTCGGAATGGCCGGCCGTAAAAGTGGCACACCGAAGATTAAAGGCAGCATCCGATGACGGTCGGTCTGAAGAGCGCTGAGAACCGACCATCACGATCGGAATCGGGCTATCCTGAATCATAAAAGAAAGTATGGCGGAGGTATGATGCATGGTGTCGGTGCCATGACCGATTTGCATCGGTCCCATATTTTCAGAGAAGACGCCAAAGAGTTTAATGGTTTCCAGATTGCAGATATCGGCCAGTTCCGGCACGGCTCCATACAACTCACCCGGTGTAAAAGCGGGAATCACCGCGCCGGTGCGATAATCAAGCCGTGATGCTATCGTTCCGCCTGTCCCCAAAAGAGTCACATTTGGTTTGTTTTCACTGACAGGAAATTCTTTTTCCGGGATTTTATAAATTGCCTCTTTA
>JAPLUS010000010.1 GCA_026397495.1 Candidatus Zixiibacteriota bacterium
CCGGCGATATTGCGGCGGATAGAAAGCCAATTTGGTTGCCTCCCAATCTGGCCAAAATCTTCCCTTCCGGTGAAATAATTCGTGAGCGCCCGATAAAATTTAGCCGTCTGCCCTTTCTTCTTTCTTGGCCAATCCGATCGGCGGTGATGATATAGACTCTATTTTCCAGTGCCCGCGTTATCATCGCATCAGGGCCATGCGGCAGTACTAAGTTGGAGGGGTGACAGATAATTTGTGCCCCTAATAGAGCCAATTTTCGGGCCGACTCAGGAAATCGCCAATCAAAGCAAATCATTATTCCTATCTGAGCATTTTGAAAAGAAAATGTGAAGAAGCCGGTTTCACCGGAGCTGAATATTTCTTTTTCAGTGTCAAAAAGATGTGTTTTCTGATACAGATAATAAGAACCATCGGGAAGAATCGCCATGGCCGAATTAAAAAGCTTCTCCCTTTTCCGTTCAGCAAATCCATAAATTATCAAACATCCTCTTTGATGGGAGAATTCTTTAAGGGTGTCAAAGGTATAGCCCCCGCCGGCGGGATCGGCCAAAGAGGAAGCTTCTTTAATATTTTTGAATTGGTAACCGGTGGCAAACAGCTCCGGCAAGACCAGCAAATCAAACTTCCTATTCCGGATCATCCCAATGACATCATCAACATTTTCCCTGATCTTTCCAAATTGGGGATTATTCTGATATATCGCAACTTTCATTTCTTATCTCCTCTAGGCTGTTACCATAGATAAAAATATCCTAGTAATAAAGTAATTGCAAGAGGTACAATATAAATCTATATTTATTGTCATGAACGGAAAAGAGATAAAAGAAAAAATTATCGTTACCAATCGCAAGGCTTACCGCGATTATGAAATTTTGGAGAAACGCGAAGTCGGCATTGAGTTAAAGGGCACCGAGGTTAAGGCCCTGCGGGCGGGAAAAGTAAATATCTCTGACAGTTATGCTTCGGTGGAAAACGGCGAAGTAATTCTTTTCAATCTTCATATATCGCCGTATGAAACTTCCGGACGCGATAATCATGACCCTCTCCGCCCGCGACGGCTTCTCCTACACAAACGTGAAATTCGACGTCTTCTTGAAGCAACCGCCGCCAAAGGATTTACTTTGATACCTCTCCGCATTTACTTTAAAGGTCGCTATGTGAAAATCGAATTAGCCACCGCGCGGGGCCGCAGGATGTTCGATAAAAGAGCGGAAAAAGCCAAGAAAGAGGCCGAGCGAACCATCAGGCGGGTTTTACGTAACAAAATAAGATAATAAAACATGAATAGGATAATTCTTCTCACCTTTATTTTCAGCTTAATCATTTCCGATAGGGGTTCCCCTGCCGAAATCTCGGTTAAAACGGCTGAAGGAATAGAAAAGATAAACGGATATACAGAGAATAATGTTGTCTACTTTTCCATGTCGCAATTGGTGCGGATACTGGAAGAAAGATTATCTTGGAATGAGATTGCGGTCTCAGTCTCATATAAAACCGAAAAACACGAATGTCTCTTTTTCATCAATTCACCCTATATCAGAATTAATGACTCAATTATTAATATGACTTATGCGGCAAAACTAAGAGGCGGCCAATTGTATCTTCCGGCACAGACTTTTTTGCCAATGCTGGATATTATCTGTGCCGAACACATAAGTTGGGATCAGAGCCGGATGACAATCAGAATTGATTCTGAATGGTATAATATCACCGACATAGCCTTTTCATCCAAGACTAACGGTCTTTTAATTGAAATATATGTTGCCGAACGGAAGAACTATGAGATTTTTACGTCGGAGGGAAACTGGCTTAATGTAATGATTCCGGATGGAATCGTTAATCGACGTCTGATACTTGCCCGCAAGTCAAATGAGTGTTTAGAAGACTTAAATGTCTTCCAATCTGAGAAATCGGCGCAGATATCATTTCGACTCAAACAGGGAATCGGCAAGTATACCCATCGCTATCAATCCGATCCGGAACGGATTCAGATTTCCATTATTGACACTTTGGCCGCTTCTCTGATCAAGGCCGGCTCCGGCAAAACAGGACTAAGTAAATCAATTCGCAAAATTATCATCGACCCCGGTCATGGCGGAAGTGACTATGGCGCTATTGGTCCTAAACAATCAGAAGAAAAGGAAATTACCCTTGATATTGCCCGCCGGCTGACTCGGCTAATTAGAAATGATAAGAGCTTTGAGGTTAGTATGACTCGTGAAGAAGACGGCTATGTTTCACTTGACCAGCGAGTCAATATCGCCAATAAGTCAAAAGGCGATATATTTGTCTCTGTCCACGCCAATGCTTCTCTCAAGTCTTCTGTCCGAGGATTTCAGGTTTTCTTTTTGGCTCCAGCCAAGAACGACCTGGCTCGGGCCGCTGCTCAGCTTGAGAATGCTCCCTTTTTGGTCGAGAATAGCCCATCAATTGCCAAAGAAAAAGATAATCTTGGATATATTATCAGTGATATGATCCAAACCGAATTTCAGACCGAATCGGCCGACTTAGCGGCCATGATTGATCGGGAATTCCGTAAGAATCTGACCGAGACCATTCCCCGTGGAATTGATCAAGCCGGATTCTTTGTTCTAAATGGCGCCTATATGCCGTCAATATTGGTCGAGACTGCTTTTATCACCAATCGAGCTGATGAAAAATTACTGAATAGCAAGAAATATCGTCAAGCGATAGCGGAATCGATATATAAAGGACTTAAAAGATTCAAAGAGAAATATGAGAGCAGATAATGTCTAATGAAAAAACTCGAGAAAGGCCGATAGGAATTTTTGATTCAGGTGTCGGCGGACTTACGGTAGCGGCCGAGATATTTAAACTCCTGCCTAAAGAAAATGTGGTCTATTTTGGAGATGTCGGGCGATATCCATATGGCAACCGCTCCAAGGAGATTATAACTCAGTTTACTCGTCAGGATATAAATTTCCTTCTCGAACATAAGGTGAAATATATCGTGGCCGCCTGCAATTCGGCATCAGCCGTGGCGCTGGAAATCGTGAGCAAGGAATTTGATATCAGAATTCTTGGCGTTATCGAACCGGGAGCAAAAGCTGCCGTCAAATATACAAAAAATAACCGCATCGGGATTATTGGAACGGTGGCTACTATCACCTCCAACAGTTATGCCAAAGCCATACAAAAATATAATGACAAGATTAAGGTGTTTTCCTTGGCCTGTCCTCTGTTCGTTCCACTGGTGGAAGAAGGATACATGGAGAAGGAGGCCACCTACCTGATTGCACAAGATTATCTGAAAACCCTTATCGATGTTGATATCGACACCCTCGTTCT
>JAPLUS010000233.1 GCA_026397495.1 Candidatus Zixiibacteriota bacterium
CTTGGAATTATGTGGGTATAAAACCGATGCTGGAGATGATATCTATCCTGCATAAATCTATTGAGACTCTTATCATTGGCCTCAACGGGAGTCTTAACCTCATAATTTATGTTGGATTAACTCTTATTCTGATTGCCATCATTGATCATAAGATAGCCCAGACGCGGCAAGATATGTTTTAGAGCGATTTTTTATCATTAGCTTCCCTAATTATTCCTTTATTGGCAAAGGCACAATTTTAAAAAGTATTTGCCAATATACCCTCATACCTAATACCTTAGAAATATCGTAAATAGCCGATGACCAATGAATAAATATCTAGTACCTATCATAATTTATTTCTGTTTTGTTACTCTTTATCTTGGATTGTCAATTATCAGCGGCAAGGATACTCTTTTCCAGCCCCTTTGGGATATCCGGCAGTATGTAAATATATCCGAGCAGGGGTATCAGGTCTATCCGTGTACACCCGGAGTTGAATATCCGCAGGGAAGAATCTGCGGCAATCCCGGTTGGCATCCCTTTTGGCCCATTGTTGCCGCCGCCATAAGACCCTTGTTGGGAGGCTCCTCTCGGCTCACCTTTATTCTTCTTCCATATCTGTTCAGTTTTCTTTTCTTTTTAATGCTGTTTCGATTTGTGGAAATTCACTATAACCGGAATGCGGCTACAGTGGCTCTTTTGGCGATCGCCTTTGGCCCCGGATCCTTTTACCTTATTACCGGTTTTCCCTATGCTCTCTTTATGCTCCTCTTTATCAGTTACCTCTTCCTGCTCTATGGATCTTCGGGAATAAAGAGGGAAATAGGTCTTTTTGCCTTGGGTTGGGCCATTTCCTTGACCTATCCGACCGGCATTCTTCTGGCAATACTTCCGTCGGCCTGGTACATTTTTTCCGGTAATGACTACCGAGCATCGCCGAAAACAATGACCTTCTGGCTTCAACTGATCAAATATGCCATTCCTTTTATCCTTGGGCCGCTTCTACTCTGGGGTTATTTCTATTTTCGATTTGATGATTTTCTGCTTCAGTTTCATTTTCAGGAAAAATTTAATCGACTAAACTGGGCCAATCCATTGGTAGCCATAGGGGGGAGTCTTACCAAGTATTCATTGTTTTCGCCTGAAAATGCTGTCTTGTTGTGGTATGGGCTGATATTCCTGTTGTTTATCTCCAACAGAATGAGGAAAGAATTCTGGATTTTGGCTTTGGCTTTTTATCTATTTTCGCCGGCCACAGGAACGACGATGTCAATCTACCGGCATTATCTTATTATTCTTCCATCCTATATAATGATTGGAACCTCATCCCGCCCGTTGTGGCTTAAATTGGCTTTCATCGCAGCCGGACTCTTTCTTGCCATTAAGACTCTTTTCCCCCTCTACATATCTTATAGGCTGATATAGAAGCAATGGTCTTCCGGAGGCCGTTCGTTGTATAATAAAGTATCAGGCGGCAGTTGAATTGTATCCGCTTTTACGTTATCTTAGATGCTAAATTAAAGCGCTCTATAGAGGATTTGTAATGAGAAGGTTTTTTTGTTCTATTTTATTTCTTCTAATCTCGGTTGCCAGTTTGTCGGGGTATTCCCAATCTAACCAGAAGAGTTTTGGAATTGCCTATTTCGAGCCGGGGTCATACTATCTTTTTGATGTATTTTCAAATGAATTGACGGATAATTTGGAGGAAATGGGCGGCGATAGTATGAATATTGCTTATCTGCCGGATGCCCGTTTTTCGGCCAACTGGGATAGAAATCTTTGCAAGGCGATGGCTAATGATCTGGTTAAAGCTAAGAATGTTGATTTGGTCATTGCCGCCGGCCCCTGGGTGATCGAGGATTTATTGGCCGCCGGCTTTAAAAAGCCAATTGTGGGTATCTGTCAATTTGATCCGGAGTCAATGGGGTTGATAGACAGTACCGGAAAGACTTTGTTCAGCAATGTGACGGTTAATTATAGCCCCCGAAAAATCAAATCGGATATAGCCGCCCTTAAAAAGCTTTTTCCATCACGAAAAATAGGGATGCTATATTTTCCATCCGGGAAAGAATTTGACAGGGTAAAAGGCAAGATATCCAAAGCCGCCGGTGATACCGGAACCGCCGTGGTCTCGGCTCAAATCTATACTCGCCAAGATTTGTATAGTTTCTCTTTTTCATTCGAAAAGATAAAGAAAGAAGCCCGTGTTCTCTATTTGGCGCCCTTGTGGGGTATGGATCTAAATGCCATCAGAGAATTTTTTATAGAGACTCAAAAAGCTCGGATTCCGACATTCGACGCCGAGGGATTTCTACTTTTGGAAAAGGGTGCTACCGCTGCGAATTGTTACCGTCCCTATCATTCTATGGTAAAGTTCACGGCCCTTAAAGTGATGAAGATTATAGGAGGGACAGAGCCATCATCGCTTCATACCAGATTTGAAGAATTTCCGGAACTCTGTCTTAATCTTGATGCGGCTCAGAAAATTGGTCTAACCTTCCCACGTAAGATGATAAATGATGCCAAATTAATTCCCGTTCCGCCCAGCGATACTGTCTCGGTTTACACTCTGGCGCAGGCGCTTGATCAAGCGGCAAAAGAGAATTCCGGTTATCTGGCGATGGGACAAACTTATGAAAGAGCTGTCGCTGAGGCCCGCAAGGGATATTTATCATATTATCCGCAGGTTGATATTGGCATATCCTCGGCGACTACTAATGATGGGGCTTTGGCATCCCGCTATGAAAAGCTGTTGAACAGAAAATTCCAGGCGGACATTAATGTTGAACAAATACTTTTTTCATATCCGGTTTTGAAGTCAATTCATATTGCCAAGAAAAATATGACCATGAAGCGGGTGAATTTAAAACAGGCGGCGCTTGACCTAAAACAGGCGGTAACGGGAGCATATATTACGGTTCTTGAGAAAGAAGATAAAGTTGCCGCTCAAAATGGGATGATTGACTGGCTCAGGGATTTGCGCGATTATGTGGAAACCAATTCCAGACTTAGTTTGGGCGGGAAGAATGATTTGCCGTTTATTGAACTACAGCTGGCGCAGGCTAAGATTAGTCTCTATAATCTCCAAAATGAAATCAAGGTTTCTCGAAT
>JAPLUS010000284.1 GCA_026397495.1 Candidatus Zixiibacteriota bacterium
GGGTGGATTGTGGAATTTTCTTAAGGGCAAAGAGATCATGGTTTCCGATGACGGCGTACCGACAATTGCTTCTGATCGCCGCAATACAAGCAGAGGAATCGCGCGTCGCCCCATGTTCGTGACAGGAGATATCATATCCGACAATGTCGCCCAGGCATATCAGATCGTCGCAATTGCGTTTCTCGAGTTGACGCAATGCCTCCTTAAGAGAGTGGAGATCCTCATGGATATCACAAATCAAGCCGATTTTCATATATATGGCAGTGCCTTGAAACCCTTAGAATAGCGGTTATCCCGCCGTGTTATCAAAACTTGAGAATGGTTGAAAACAACAGCCTCTAGTTGGCAATATTCTCAGTCTGCGTAATCTTGCCAAGCCGAACAATACGGAACTCGGCAGCAATAGGAATAGTGCCAAGTGCAATGCAATCCTTATCATAGATCACTCTAGCGTCGAACAAACGACGGTTAGACGGTTTTCCTTTTGGTGAACAGCGAGACCGCAATCAATGTAATGAATCCCAACGGAATCGAAATAATGCCCGGATTCTGCAGCGGGATGGGCGCTTCTGCGGCTGGCAACCCGTAAATTTCATATAATGTAGGTGAGAGCAAGATAATAAGTAGTGAGGCCAGCATGCCAACACTGATCGCCCACGTGATGCCTTTTGATGTAGTCCTTTTCCAGAACAGGAGCATGAGAATGGCTGGCAAATTGGCTGAGGCGGCGATCGCAAAAGCAAGTCCCACCAAGAAGTTCACGTTCTGATTCTGAAACAGGATGCCTAAAATGATGGCAACAATTCCGACACCAACCGCTGCCATTCTGCCGTAATTGACTTTCATCGTCTCTGTCATCTTGATTTTCAGATACTTGTCCAATAGGTCATGAGCTACTGCCCCAGAGGCAGCGATTATCAACCCGCTGACGGTTCCGAGGATGGTGGCAAAAGCGATGGCCGAAATGATCGAAAAGAGCGTTATGCCGAAGGTCTTCGCCAGCAAAGGCGCTGACATGTTAGAGCTCTCCAAGTCAAGGCCACCATTTATCATGGCACCAGTTCCCAAGTACAGGGTCAAGATGTAGAAAAAGCCAATCGCCATGATCGCGACGATGGTGGATTTCCGTGCAGCCCTTTGACTTGGTACCGTATAGTATCTTATCAAAATGTGCGGCAAAGCCGACGTTCCTAAGAACAACGCTAGCATCAGAGATATAAAATCAAGCCTTGTCCAGAATGTTGAGCCCTTGTCGAGCTTGTAGTAGAGCCCCGGCTTCATAATGTCTTTTCCGGGAGTCGGATTCTGGTAGAAGATTGTTACTTTATCATCGCCATTCTTCAAGACGATCTTAGTAAAACGAATAACAATCGAGGATTCGATGGCTTCTGTAAACTCGAACGGATTGACCGGTCCGGTAGCTTCAACCTTCTGACCATCTATCAGAATTTGTTTGACGTGGCCTACCGAAAAGAATTTTCTTGCCTCCTTGGGTGCGCCGTTATAAAGAACATCGCCGTTTTTCTTGACGACGATGGAGAGCGCCTCCTCCAGAATCGGTGGCTCACTGTTTCTGGACAGCTTCCACCAGGATGCCAACCCTGCTTTCTCCAACTGCACAAAGACCAGGTCTCCTGATTGTAACTGGCCTCGGACTGCATAAGCTGTGTCATCCACAGCGGTGACCCGTCCGTCGGTCAACACGGCATTCAATGTGATGAACGAATGATAGTTTTCTCCCGGCTTGGTGTTGATTCCTTTGTTCAACACCAAGAACACGACGATCACGGAAAACACGATTAGCAAACCGCCTTTGATGAACTGAACATAGGTCGTGGAGGTCATTCCCGCAGTAGCAACAATGAAAATAACGATTGATCCTACCATGATAACACCCACCCAATGCGGAAAACCCAGTAGGGGCGTGACAAGGGCACCGGCGCCGACCATTTGCGGAATGAGATAGAAAATTGAGACGACCAGGGTGCTGATGGCCGCTGTCAATTTGATGCCGCGAGAGTCAAATTTGGCATCCAACGCATCGGCAAAAGTATATTTACCCAACCGTTTCAGCGGTTCGGCTACCAAGAACAGAGCCACGACCCAGCCCGCCAAATAACCAATCGAATAGAGAAACCCATCATATCCATAGAAGGCGATCATTCCGCAAATACCAAGAAATGAAGCTGCCGACAAATAATCACCAGCGAACGCAACGCCGTTGACAGCCCAGTGAATCTGTCCGCCGGCAGCATAGTAGCCACTGGCCGATTTAGTTTTTCTCGCAAAATAGAAAGATAGTCCCAAAACAGCCAGTACGAAGAACACAAAGATCACAATCGCTGGAGTAGAAATCGTATAGATCATAGCGCTTCCTCTTTGTTCATTTCATCCTCGTATCGCGTGCAGAAGTAGTTGTAGATAAGCCCCATGACAGCGGCCAGGATGATGAGTCCCATCCCATATACAACAGCCAGATTCTGGCCGAAAAGGGACTCGACACCCAATAATCGAGGCCATAGAGTACCAATCACCACAAAACCAGAATAAACCACGAGATAAACGATGAACATAATAATGCCCAGTTTGGCTTTTTTCTGAATTGAATGGTCCTTACTCAGCTGCGCTGCGGGTTCGTGTAACATCGAGCCTCCGTTGATGAGTGTAGTCAGTTGCCAGTACCGGGGAAAGGTTTGTCCTGCCCCAGCTATTGTTTAAATTTTAAATTTAGTCTTGCCATAAAAATTGTCAAGTAATTTTAAATTTTGATGATTTTTGGTTCTGACGGATGGTAGCCAAGTGAACTGTGTGGGGGAATATGCATACTTATGCTACCTCCTATGAATAATTAGATATTGAAAACCGAACAAATCGATGATACATAACACTAGGATTCGGCGGCGGGTGGACACAGCCCGAACATCAACTACCGCAAATAGTAAAGCAGTTAATTTAATCACTGACACAGCAAACCGAAAAACCATAGGTCTTAGGGTTGTATTTGCCGATTGCATCCAAATAATCGAAAAGTGGTTCCCGGTATCAGGCGTTCTTACTGTCCTTAGTCGCGTCAAAATATTTGGGTAGAGGCAGCCGAACTCTCAACTCGCATTGTGGGACAAAGGGTTACACTGTAGTATGGCGAAATTGTGACCGTTTTCCTGTAAAGTTCTCCTGGAAGCTGCTCGGCTTTCGAAGTTGTTTTGGAACGTGGTCCTACCAACGACTGCCAATGTGTAATTTGAAATCTGTCAGGGAATGCTCTTGAGTCGCTCCAATTTGCAATGTTCCGGCCGCGAACCAGACAGCCAAATGCCCTATTTGCAACTGAGAGATCCGTTCGATAAGGGAAACAGATAAGTCGAAGCGAATACAGGAAGCACGACGGAATAAGGAGATCGAGTTGCCTGCAACCAAACTGGCACTAAATACAATCCATGGTTAAGGGTCTGGCTCGCCTGGACGGACTGATGAGAAAGATCACTCGCGGGATTGAGACCACACCAACGACTCGGCCGTTGAATGTTAATAGTTTGGCTTGGATGTCATTCTGAAATGATCCTGGGAGAACCCGATTCGTTACAGCCGGGAGTTTTAGGGTACCTCTGGCCGATTAAGTAAATTTATTGAATTCTCCCTTGCTTTTTGAGGGAAATTAGTTATAATGGCGATCCAAAATAGACGGAGATTTGAAAATGGCAAAAATATGTGAAATATGCGGGAAAAAACCATCAATCGGACGGAATATTTCTCACGCTCATAATGTAACTCCGCGGCGTTGGAATCCCAATCTACGGACAGTGAGAGCCAAGATGAATGGGACCATCAAAACGGTTCGCGTCTGCACGGCTTGTCTGAAAGCGGGGAAAATCCAAAAGGTAAACCGTTCCAAGAAGAAATAGACAAGCGCTATCCGATTATCGGGAAAGGCCCCAAAATTAAAGGGGATTGGTCAGCCAACCAATCCCCTCATTCTTTATTATATGGCCGCTCTATTATTCTTGACTTAGAAGATTGACTACGGATCGACCGGTAATACTACTGTGAGAAAGAATTGACATCGCCGACTGAATTATCAGCTGGTTTTTTATAAGATTCGCATACTCCCGTATATAATCAGTATCTCTAATCTGCGACTCGGCGGCAGTCAGGTTTTGCGCCTCAACCTGCAGATTGGTCATATGAGTCTCAAGACTGTTTTTCTGAGTAGCACCCAGATCGGCCATAGCGCGGTCGATTCTGGCGGTTTCTTCATCAATTGCTTTAATCGTCTTCTCGGCGCCTTCAGCCGAGGACAAATCATAGTTGGAAAGCTTGGGAATCGTGGTTAGCGATTCTTCCGAACCATCAAGAAGTTTTTGTGTGCCAAAAGAGGCATTATCGACAGTGTCATTGTAGGTCTGGACAAGATAATCGGCCTCAGATTGGTATGCTTCCCGACTCGTCTCATTATTAACGCCGGCATTGGCTGCTCCAACCGCGAGAGAGCGAATTTCAGTTAGGGCACTTCGGAGTTGCTGAACATTTGCATCGGCTGTTTCATACTTATCAATCATAGTGGAAGTATTCTCTATTTCCTGATTGAGTGATGCAATACGCGACCGCATTTGCTCCGAGATGACCAATCCGGCCGGATTATCGGCGGCGCTGTTTATTCTGAATCCCAATG
>JAPLUS010000165.1 GCA_026397495.1 Candidatus Zixiibacteriota bacterium
ATTATTAAGCGTTTGTTCTTTGGGAGTGGGGAATTTGGGGACAAAAACCTTATAATCACGTTTTTTGAGTTCACTTTTGAGCCAAGGGAGCCAATTTTCCTTTGGATTGCCATAAGCGCCGTGAATAATGAAAGCTGTTTTCATATTAGTTAAAATTATATATTAAGTAATAAAAAATTGATATAATCTTATCAAGTCCCTAGGAGGTGAGGACATGGGCTACATCCAGGCGTTACGGTTACCTGTCTGTCTGCTTGCTGGGATGTTGACATTGTGCGGATTTCAACTAGCTGTCGGGTCTATCCAGGGTGCGTGGCTGCCGGCGTTGGTGGTTGTGGTCATCGCGTCAAGCACGATGGTCTGGAACGACTATCGCGACCGCGAGCACGATCGCAAGAAAGGTAAGGATTTTGCCTGCCTTAACCGGTGGCGTTTCCTCGCCTTTGGGCTCACACTTTGGTTTGTCTCCATCGCGCTTTCTCTCGCCATCGGCGTCTTCGAGAGCTGGACGATGGCATGCCTCGCCCTGGGAATTACAGCATCGGGACTAGTCTACTCCGAAACGCGCCTCGTCCCCTTCGTGCCTAACGCCTTAGTTGCCCTGACGGCAGCATCGCCTGTGCTATTCCCGCTTGCCGCTGGGCATCACGACTTCCGACTGCTACTCTTTTACCTGGCGGTGACACTCGCCATCCACGCGCGAGAAATCGCCAAGGACTTCGATGACGTCGACATCGACCCAGGCTACAAGTGGACCCTGCTGCAGCGCGTCGGGCAACGACGATCCCTCGTCATTATCGAAGCGCTCCTGTTTTGCGTTATACCACTCCTACCACCACCCAACCAGATGGCTTCGGCTTTCGTACTTATGATGATGATACTCGCTCTCGCGACATGCGAGAATGGCGGCGAGCTCAAATGCGCCAAGACGACCAAATGGGCGATTGACATCGCCACTATGCTCATCATCATGGGCGTCTTCGGCTCCCCCCTGCCTTGATGGCGTTGACCAAAAGTTCCCCGGCCAACGCCTTTTTTTATTTAGAGAGATTTCTGGGTTGTCTTTATTTAAGATTTCTGACTTTAAACTGCCGCCGCAGTGTTTTTTAATTAAATCCTTAAGCTCATTAGTGGCATTCTCTATTTCTGTTTTGGCCACCGGCGGCAAGCCCTCAATTACCAAAACACAATTTTTCGTTTTTTCTGTAAGCTTGGTTCTTTCGGCTTCGCGCCAATTCCAGCGCCGGCAAATGGCTGATTCGTCATCTTTGTAAATAACCTCCCCTTCGTGCGGTGTTCGTGCTTCAGAATCCCCTAAAAGCAACTCCGCCAACGGGCAGCATATATTTAAGAGAAATATAATTATAGACATCAACTAATTTGTTAATTCGCCTTAATTCTCCTCCTTTTAATATCAATTTATACAAGTTTTCAATCGAGCTTTTGTTTTCTTTGGGTTTGCCGCCAAATAAAGAATAAGCAGCCCGCCAAATATTAATATGTGGATCTTGGGAGAGAGTCTCTGATTCAAATTGTTCTCTGATTCTTTTTTCTTCTACTCTTGTCGCTTTTTCAATTTCAGGAATACTGCCATTGTTATCTAAATCTTTGGCGACAATTATCCCAATTTCAACCCCAGGAAATTTTTCAAAAATTTTCGCATCAATTTTAAATTTCATTTTTCTAGCTTTATTTCCGCTTTTTCGTCGTAAGCGGGAGTATGAACTAAAAATAATTTTAGTTTCCCACCGATAGCTTTATAATCGTAGGGGGTGTTTTTGGGAATAATAATTACGTCATCTTTTTTGACATCATTTTTTTCATTACCAACCATAAATTTTCCTTTGCCTTCTAAAACTAAATAAACTCGGTCTGATTTTGTGCTTTTGACCTTGCCATG
>JAPLUS010000369.1 GCA_026397495.1 Candidatus Zixiibacteriota bacterium
CTCAAAGGTGGCGTTAATCCATGGAAATTCTCTGGCGGCGAAAATAATGGCCTTCGCTATAAAAGGAAGATAGGTTATCCTGACGCCATGTTTTTTCTCTATCTCATCTACATATTCCTTGCGCCAGGCGACTAATTTTGACATATCACATTCATCGAAAGTGGTAACATGGGGAATGGTAAAAGCGGATTTCGTCATATGTTCGGCTATCACTTTGCGGACACCGGTGATGGGGATTATTTCCTCCGTTTTAACATCAGGCCGGATAAATCCCGGTTTTACTTTGTCCAATTCATAACGGCCATCGATATATTTCAAAATATCGTTTTTGCTGATACGCTCCTCATGGCCGGTTCCTCTGACAAGACGCAGATCAATAAAATGCTCGCGGGCTAAACGTCGGACAATCGGCGATGATTTAACGGCTTTGAGGCCGGCTTCAATCGCATCTTTATCACTATGGATTCCCGCCTGTTCGTTATCGGCAACGGCGCCGATAAAATCTTTCGGGGGCGCCTTGACGTCTGGCTCTAAAAGGGTTTTCTCTACGCCGCCGTCGGGCAGAACCTGAAATGCCTTCGAGTCGACCGCTTCTCCTTCTATTTCCATAATGCCTATCTCGGCCCCAATCTGGACCACAGTATTAATGGGGATAAGATGCTTTATCATTATGCCATTATGCGGCGACGGTATTTCGATATTTATTTTATCGGTCATTATCTCAACGATGGGGTCATCGATTATGATCTTATCTCCCTCACTCTTCAGCCACTTGACTATGGTCCCTTCGACGACCGATTCCCCCAAAGGAGGAACCACGACTTTGTATTCAATTTTCACTTTTTAGTACTCCATAACTTTCTTTGCGGCGCGGGTTATTTTCTCTGCATTGGGCAAGAAGAAATGCTCCATCGGAGGGGCAAAGGGAAGCATGGGAATATCAAGCCCGCAAACCCGTGTTACCGGAGCATCGAGATAGTCAAACATTTCCTCTGAAATAGAGGCGGCAATCTCAGCCATAACACCCCCGGTCTTGGAATTTTCCTGAATCAGAATTACTTTCGACGTTTTCTTGATCGATTCAAAAATGGTTTCCCTGTCCCACGGCAAAAGGGTTCGCATATCAATCAACTCAACTGAAATTCCATCTTTTTCCAGCACATTGATGGCCTCAAGCGCTTTATGACACATTAAACCATAGGCGACAATTGTGATATCTTTGCCTATCTTTCTTATGGCGGCTTTGCCGATGGGAACAGTGAAGTCCTCATCGGGCAAATCCTCCTTAAGAGAACGATAGAGACGTTTGTGCTCAAAAAAGATAACCGGATCATCGCCCCTGACGGCCGACTTCAGGAGGCCTTTGGCATCATAGGGAGTAGATGGAAAAAGAACAATCAATCCGGGCTGAGAGAAAAACCATTGCTCATTCAACTGCGAGTGGTATAACCCCCCCCCGACTTCCCCGCCACAACAGACACGAATAGTCATTGGGCAGGTCCAGGCGCCGCCACTCCGATATCGTATCTTGGCCGCTTGTTGGATTATCTGATCCATGGCCGGGGTGATGAAATCGGCGAATTGAATTTCAGGGATTGGCCGCATACCGACCAGCGCCGCACCGACACACCCGCCCACAATATATGCTTCAGAGATTGGTGAATCTATGACGCGCTCGGCGCCAAATCGCTCAATCAAACCCTTGGTGGCTTTAAATACGCCGCCATAGAGACCGATATCCTCGCCAATAAGAAAAACCCTCTCATCGCGTGCCATCTCTTCAGCCATTGCTTCCGTAATGGCTTCTATAAATGTCGTGGTCTTCATTGTTTCCCCCCCATTCCCAATTCATCTCGCCTTACGGGGAATTTATCAGAATAGACATCATTATAAGCTTCTTCCGGTTCCGCATACTTAGTTGCCTCGGCTGTCTTTACCGCCTCTTCAATTTCCTGATTCACTTGCTCAACAAGAGCCTCTCGCTTCCCCGTCGCAAGAAGGCCAAGCTTGGTAAGAAGTTTCTCGGTTCCGAGAATAGGATCTTTCTTCTTCCATTCCTCTAATTCCTCAGAGCGGCGATAATTGGCCGGATCGATTTCCGAATGTCCATACCAGCGATAAGTCAAACACTCTATCAACGTGGGGCCTCCGCCGGAACGGGCTTTCGCAATTGCTTCCGACGCCGCCTTATGAACAACGACCAGATCATTCCCATCAATAGTGATTCCCTGAAAACCGTAGGCTTTGGAGCGGTCGGCAAAATGTTCAATGCCGGCTTCAAGGGAGGCCGGGACCGATTCGGCCCATAAGTTATTCTCACAAATGTAGACAATGGGAAGTTTATGAATTCCGGCAAAATTTAGAGCTTCGTGCCAACCACCTCGTGCCGTTGCCCCTTCACCAAAATAGGCAAGAGCGATATTATCTTTCTTCTGGATTTTAAAAGCCATAGCGCATCCGGTAGCCACAACGGTTTGGCCGGCAACAGTTGAAGAAGGATTTATGATTCCTTTCGGCCGATAGCCATAATGACAGGGATGGGATTTTCCTTTATCGGGTGAGCTGGAGCGGGCATAGACCTGCGCCACAATTACCGACAGCGGTACCCCCTTAGCTACCATAGCACCAATTTCTCTATGGGAGGGGCCGATAATATCATCGTCGCGAAGTCCATAAGCCGAACCCACCGTAGTTGCTTCCTGACCAACGGCCGAAAAATAGGTTCCGGCGAATCTCCCCTGTCGGAAAAGCCTTCTTAGTTTTTCATCAAGCTGTCGCGTTTTTAACAGACACGTATATAGCCCCATAAGAACATCGGCAGAAAGACCGACCTCTTTTAGGGATACCTTATTTTTTGACTGATCCGTATCCATCTATCCTCCGGAGACTGATACTATTCCCTATGGCAGTAATTATTGAAGCCGTTTTCATAAAATAGTCAGGATAATTGTTTTGTCAATACAGGGATGAACGATTCCCCCGATGGAAAGGCAATAATTGGACTTCTGTAAATTTAGGAATGGCGGCTTATCTTACCGCCATTCCTTTCTCCTTGCCAAAAAACCAAATAGTTATCTCACATACTTTTTAAAGCGATCATTGATTCTTCCCCAATGCAAATGGGTAAAGAAATTATCAATATATTTAGCTCTTCCGGCACCATCCTTGTGATAATAAGCATGTTCAAACACATCAAGCGAAATCAATGGAATGCCACCCCATATAGCCCCATAATGATGCTCATCAACCAAAATATTCAGCAATCGGCCGCTGTAGAGATGATCGAACACCAAAACGCCCCAGCCAGAGAGTTTAGCAGCCAGTGCCGTCGCCTTTAAATCGGCTTTCCAATTATCCAGACTCCCAAATTCTTTTTCAATAGCGGCGGCGACTTCCTTCCCCTTTGAGGGGTCACCATCGCCGCCAAGAATTTCCCAATACAAATCGTGGAGAATCGCCCCGCCGTGATTCCATGTCAGACGGCGCTTAAGCTCGCCAAATTCCGAATAATTACCGTTGGCGGCAGAGCGATCGGTCTTTTCCAACCCCGCTTCAATTTTGTTTAGAGCGACAACATACCCCTTATGGTGCGTGTTATAATGCCAATCGGCGGTCTCCAAAGACATAAGGTCTTTCAGCAGTCTTTTAGCTTCCTCATCCGAATAAGGGCGAGGGTTAAATTTCCATTCGTACAACATAACGTTGCTCCTTAATCTATATTTTACCGATCAAATTCAAATTGGGCTTAATGGTTTTCATACCGGGTTGCCAGCTGGCGGGACAAACCTCGCCCTCATTTTCCCTGACAAATTTGCTGGCTTGAAGCTTTCGAAATATTTCTTTGGAACTTCGACCAATACTATTGTCATGAATTTCCATTGCTTTCAGGATACCGTCAGGGTCGATAATAAATGTACCCCGAAGCGATAATCCTTCATCTTCAAGGTAGGTCCCGAATTGACGGCATAATTTCCCGGATGGATCGGCCAGCATCGGGTATTCGATTTTCTTGATGGACGGTGAACTATCGTGCCAGGCCTT
>JAPLUS010000009.1 GCA_026397495.1 Candidatus Zixiibacteriota bacterium
GTCTATTTAGAATCCTCATTTGTGTGCTATTCCCATAGCCCGTTATAAGCCAATCTTTTAAATTGACAAAAAACTATAATGAGATATTTTTCGGGTTTAACCATTGGCAATAAATAAATGAGGTTTAAATGCGCTGGACGCAAACATATATTCCAACATTGAGAGATATCCCTTCGGAAGCTGAATTAATATCCCATCAACTCCTTCTCAGAGGAGGATATATTCGTAAGTTGGCCGCCGGAGTATATATCTATCTTCCTTTAATGCAACGGGTTATTGACAAATTTTCACAAATAGTAAGAAATGAAATGAATCGTGCGGGGGCCATTGAAATCACTATGCCGGTTTTACATCCGGCCGAGATTTGGCAAATGTCGGGAAGATATGATACAATCGGCAAGGAACAGATGCGTCTCAAAGATCGTCATCTTCACCAGATGGTTCTGGGGGCAACCCATGAAGAAGTGGTAACCTATCTTCTTAAGGGAGAACTGAAAAGCTATCGGCAATTACCATTAAACCTCTATCAGATACAGGTGAAATTCAGAGATGAAATCCGTCCTCGTTTTGGCCTGATGCGGGGGCGTGAATTCATTATGAAAGATGCCTACACTTTTGATGCCGATGAGTTATCATTTGAGGTAGCCTACCAGAAAATGGTGGAGGCATACTTCAGGATTTTCAAAAAGGCCGGTCTTGAAACCAAAAAAGTGGAATCTGATACCGGAACTATGGGGGGAAAGGCCGCTCATGAATTTATGCTTGTTGTGGAAACGGATGGGGGAGAGGAATCTTTGGTTTTCTGCGATAAATGTAACTATGCTGCCAACATCGAGAAAGCAATTTCTCGTGAAGCCAACCCGCCACAAATTGATTTGGAATTAAATGAAATGGAAGAGGTCGATACGCCCGGGGCATCAAGCATAGAGGAAGTCGCTTTGTTTCTGAACGTTAATCCTAAGAAACTTGTGAAAACCTTAATCTATTTAGCGAATGGAAAACCGGTGGCTGCTCTCATCCGTGGAGATCGCGAACTCAATCCTGTGAAGCTGAAAAATCATCTCGGGGTAATTGACATAGAGATAGCTCCCGCCGCTACCGTAGAGGCGATAACCGGCTGTCCCGTTGGTTTTGCAGGTCCCATCGGACTAAAAAATATTCCTCTTATCATTGATAACGAGGTTAAGCGGCTTCGAAATTTTATTACAGGAGCCAATAAAAGCGAAAAACATCTTATTAATGTCAATATAGGTCGGGATTTCCAAGAAAATAGTGTGACCGATCTGATAAATGCCTTGGCCAACGAATTGTGCCCTTATTGTGATGGAAAATTGATAATCAAGAAAGGGATTGAAGTAGGAAACACATTTATGTTGGGGACCAAATATTCGGCCTCTATGGGAGCCACATTTCTCGATTCTGAGGGAAAAGAGAAGCCCTTCATTATGGGTTCTTATGGTATTGGGATAACCCGAACCCCGCAGGCGGCTATAGAAAAATATCATGATGAAAAAGGAATTATCTGGCCCAAAAATATAGCTCCCTATTCGGTGGAATTAATTCCTTTGAATTATGAAAAGGAAGAACATAAAAAGGTAGCGGAGCAGGTATATAACGCACTGATAGAAAATGGTATAGATACGCTTCTGGATGACAGATTGGAACGAGCCGGAGTGAAATTTAATGACGCTGATTTAATAGGAATTCCGGTAAGGATTGTAATTGGCGATAAATCCTTGAAGCAAGGGAAATTGGAGATGAAATTCCGTGGTTCTGAAGAAATTAAATTAATAGATATCAAAGATGTGGTAGGGGAAGTATCTAAGTTGTTGGAGGAAGTTCGTTAAGGGGAATTTAGTTGCTTATAAGCGAAAGATTAATTATAATACTGGGTTCTGGTTATAGCCGGAATTTAATGTAGTTAATTAGTTTAAATGAATTTAAAAAATAGGATAGCTGAGTTAATTTCACCGGTGTTAAAAAATCAGGGGTTTGACTTGATTGAGTTGAAATTGTCTCGATATGAGAAAAATAGCCGAGTGCAGATATATATTGATTCGGATAATGGGGTGAATATTGATGATTGTGCTCGTATCTCCAGAATGGCGGAGGAGATAATTGACAAGGATAACCTCTTTGATTATGGTTACTTAATTGAGGTATCATCTCCCGGCCTTGATCGACCTTTGCATTTGGCACGAGATTTTCAGAGACGTCTTGGAAAGCAAATTCAAGTCTTGCTTAATGACATAGACCTGGCGCCTCTGAAAGGGGAATTGGTTTCTGTAGATGATGAAAATATTGGACTGCTTATAGGTGGTCAGAAACAAGAAATCAGCTTAGAATCAATTAAATTCGGGAAAATAATTATTTAGTGGAGATAGATTAAATG
>JAPLUS010000216.1 GCA_026397495.1 Candidatus Zixiibacteriota bacterium
AATTGCTTCGCCGCCGAATCTTTTCGCCTCTTCGAATATTTCACGGGAATCAGTAGCGATTACAACCCGGTCGATTAATTTAGATCCGGAAATTCCGAAGTAGATATGTTCCAAAAGAGATTTCCCGCCTATTGGGGATAATGCTTTTCCGGGGAAGCGTCTGGAGCCGTATCGGGCGGGAATGACGGCCAGAATTTTTGGTGTCATCTCAACCTAACACCTTGGGCACCCTGATATATTCCCCGTCTTGGTCGGGGACATTGCCCAGAACTTTTTCTCGCGGCAAAGATGGTCGGTTGATATCATTGCGGAAAACATTCTCGATCTTTATGAATTGTGTCTGGGGTATTATTCCTTCGGTATTGACCTGCTTTATCTGATCCACATAAACGACAATCTGCGCCAGGTCTTTATAGAGTTGTTCAAGTTCTTCAGTTGTTAATTCCAACCGGGCCAGTGAAGCTACTTTCAGAATGTCGTCTTTTGTTAGAGGCACAAGTGAAAATAGGTTTGAGAAGGGGTGCTGTCAAGCCTTTTCATTTTTTATTGGACTCCATCCGCCATATCCTAAATGATTATCATACATGGGGTTATAATTGGCATTCTTAAAGAGATGTTCTAATTTGTTGAAATTTCAAACGAGGAGAGCATTTAAGCTTCAGTGTAGTAAAGGTTTTTCCTCTTCATCCGATACTTCGGATAGATGTATCATTTTGAAACATTTTTATCGGGCCTAACCAATGTTTGAGACAACCGTAAATAAAAATAAAGAAATTCATTGTTTTTCTGATGAAAATCAAAACGAGATACAAATGATGTTTAATCTATCCCGCGAAATCTTTTGTGGCGAACTCCTTTCAGAGAAAAGTCGCGGATATCTTGAGCAGATTTTTCCGGAGCCGGGCCTATTCATTCTGTTGGATAGAAATGGTTATCTCCACCCCGGGAATCTGGCACCGATCCCCATGGAAGTAATATGGGAAACAGTCAGGAATGATATGGCCGGCATTTTTCGCTGCCGGATTGGTCATTCCCGCCATGGAGAAACTGATGGTATCTGCTTGGCGACCTCTCTCGGAAAAACAAAAAACGGAAATGATATTGCTGCCGGATTGATTTATTCCGACCGCTGGGACACCCGGCAAGAAGGCGAGGATAATTTTTATCGTTCCATGGCTCGCCTGAAAAGATATTATGGCGATTTTGCGACTTCGGAATCGGTGGGAAGCTTTATTAATGGAGATTTTCCGTTTGCGTATATTATAGATCCCCATAGTCGGCAAATCGTTTGCCGACATATTCCTTCATCCGATATTTCGGATATTGAGATATTCCCTTGGGATAATCTGGTCGTTGAAAATTTCCTAAAGCGGGCGTTATCACCAGAAACGGAAGCTGATGACAAAATTGCAATCGATGAAAAAATAGAAAATATCAAGATCTCAAAATTTAAGATTAATGATTACGAGTATATATTATTGTCCTTTCAGGTGGCTCATCGGCATCAATTTGATATTCTGCAGAGTGAAAGAAATAAATTTTTGGCAACTTCAGAATCTTCGGCTTCATTGATTGAGGAGGAATTCTATTGATATTAATTAATAATGGCAAATCAAGCGCCACTATCCTTCTGGTAGATGATGATGATGTTTTTCGCACTTCAGTTGAAACACTGCTTAAAAATAATCGTTACGAGGTCATCTCGACTAACTCCTTTAATCGAGCGGTGGAAATTATTGGAGAAGTTCGCCTGGATCTGATCATTACCGATCTGCAATTAAATGATGGCAATGGCTTGGAACTTCTGGCTAAGGCAAAGGAGCACTGTCGTGAGGCATCGGTCATAATCCAGACCGCTTATGGATCGGTCAAAGATGCGATAGAAGCGATAAGGCAGGGGGCCTATGACTACCTCGCCAAGCCTTTTAAAAATGAGGAACTGCTGGTCCTGATTGAAAAGGCGCTCGAAAATAATAGTATTCGCAAGGAATTGAGTATTCTGAGGGAGAAAATAGCTTGGAATCACGGATTTGATAATCTTATAGGTATATCCAACACCATGAGTCGGGTGAAGTCTCTGGCAGCGCGGGTGGCGGCAACCGATATATCTATTCTTATCACCGGCGAATCAGGGACCGGCAAAGAATTGCTGGCCAAGACCATTCATTTTCACTCAGAACGTCGTAAATGCAAATTTACCGCGATTGATTGTAACTCCATTTCAGCCTGTTCGATGGAAACGGCATTGGGAGAGTCTATCGAAGATTCCTCTATTTCGAAATTTGGCAATTATATGGAACTTTTTGAAGAAGCCGACAGGGGTACTATCTTTCTGGATGGAATTGATAATATGCCGCTACCGCTTCAAACTATAATACTTCATATTCTTCAGGAATCGGAGATAAAGCCGATTGGCTCAACCGTATCCAAGAAAATTGATGTCAGAATTATTGCCACCAGCAATAAGGATCTGCCGGTTCTTGTAAAGGAGGGGAAATTCCGGGGGGAGCTGTGGCAGCGACTGAATGTCGTGCCGATTCATATTGCGCCATTGCGAGAACGGATCGATGATATTGCCGTTCTGGCCGAGTATTTTATCCAGAATGAAAACGCCAAAGGCGGTCCTAAACCGATTTCCATATCCAGTGATGCCATGGAAAAGCTGATTTCCTACCGCTGGCCGGGCAATGTTAGGGAAGTGGAAAATACCATCAGGCGAGCAGTCGCCTTGTGTCATGAGGGTCGTATCAAAAAAGAAGATATTATGTTCATCCCGTCTCAATCGACTTCTATGCTGGATAGACAATTGAGTGCCTTTGACCATTCGGAGACCGGCACCCTTGAAGAAAGCTTAAGACAGCGGATAGAGTCGACCCTTAAGGCCAACGACTGGAATTTTACCAAGACCGCCGCCAAATTGGGTATCGGTCGAACGACTTTATGGAGAAAAGTGAAAAAGTACAATATTTCAAGGAGTGAAGCAGCGCTGACCAATCAGAATTGATTCCTATGATGACTGCATAAAAGGGGAAGAAATGAGCGAAGAGATAATGACCGATGGGACCGTCGGGAAATCGTTTGCGATCATTGAATCAAATAGAATAAATTGTAGCGCTCCAACCGACGGCTTTATGCGCTCCTTCACGGCACTTTTCAGAAAGCACAAGAATGTCTATAAGTTGTTCTTCGCCATGACCAAGAAACTGAATAAATTCTTTTCCATATCAACCGCTATTCTTGTTCTTTACTCCACGGCTGACGACCGGCTAAAAGTAATTGCTATAAGACGACCTAATTATGCCAGGGAAGGCTTGACGCTGACCCTCCCGCAGAAAGATTCTCTGCTCTATGACGTATTCAAAAATGCGATGCCCCATATTGAACATTTCCCAGCCGGTTTTAAGGGGAATTTTATCGAGCAGAAACTGCTTTTTGACAGCCATATTAAATCATTGGTAATTTGCCCTATTAAGTATGAGGGTTCTGCCCTGGGGCTAGTCTGTTTTACATCGCCTACCGTGTATGCTTTCGAAATGTTCGAAGAGGGGTTGGCTGACGCTCTTATTGAGCAATTTGGAACGATTATTGACCGCGAAAAAAATAAATTGAATGTTTAATTTTTCTTCAGAACTTTTTGAAGTACTTTCACCTTATATCGAGCCTGATTATGCTCGGCCAATGTCCGGGAAAAAATATGTCGCCCGGATCCATTAGCCACAAAATAGCCATAATCGGTCCGGGCCGGATGCAGAGCGGCCTTTATCGCGGCTAATCCGGGGGAATTGATCGGGCCGGGTGGTAGGCCGCCATTATTATATGTGTTGTAGGGGGAGATAATATTCAAATCCTCGTGCGTTAAGGGACGACGTAATCCGCCAAGCGCATAAAGAATGGTCGGATCAGCCTGTAGAAGTATCTTGTCGCGTAGCCGGTTGTGATAAACCGATGAAATAAGCGGCATCTCTTCATTGTTGCCGGCTTCAGCTTCGATTATGGAGGCCAGCGTTAAAACATCCTTCACGGAATTGCAGTCGGGAAGCAAGGAATCAAATATTCCCGCCGTTTGCCGATGGAATTGAGTCAGCATCATATCGATAATGCCGTCAATTCTAATTCCATACCAGAATAGATAAGTTTCGGGAAAAAGATAACCCTCAAGCCCATCAATGTTGTACTTATATCTCGTGAAAGCGGTATCCACTGCCCGCGCCACAAAAGAGGTTGAATCAATCTGAAGATTGGCCGCCAAAAGCGAGGCCGTCTTATAGATTGTTAATCCTTCCGGAAAGGTCAACAACAGAGTGGCTATTTCCTGTCTTTTGAATTTATGCAAAACATCGTATAAAGATACTCGGCCGGTAAAATCATATCGTCCGGGTAGTATCTTCGTGTCGATATGGCTGATGATAGCGGCCATTCGAAAAAGATGGCGGCTTTTGATAAGGCCGCCTTTTTGCAGGTCGCCGGCGATTTTATGGAAGGGAGCGGCCTCATCAATTATCAGAGAGCGTTTTTCTGAACCCAGATCGATAGGCGTGTATATCTCATATATGATATATCCGGCGGAGAGGAGTAAGAGTACCAATATGAAGCCGAGGAGATTCCGGACCGACTGCAGTGGCGCTCCCGTGGCACGTATCAGAAATAGAAAAAATTTGAGAATGATTATTGGGATTGCCAGAAGAAGGACAATACCGCTGGCTATCCAGTAAAGAATATATTCATAGAATTTGAATTTAATTGTGTTCGGCTTCTCTTTGCTCATCCAGAAACCTCTGAAGAATTATTGCCGCCGCGATCCGGTCTATTTTTCCTTTGTCCCGCCCTATTTTCTTCTGATGAAGATGCACTGCCTCGGCAGCTTCCGTCGACGAAAATCTTTCATCGACTCTATAGATGGGTCCCGGATACCGTTTTTGCAGCCGCAGGATAAACTCATCCACTCTTTGGCATCGCTCCCCGGCGCTTCCACCGGTCAAGGCCAAGGGATAACCGATGACAACCCCTTCGGCCTTAAAGTTTTCTATATCTTCTCTGATCTCATCGAGCGCCCGGTTGATTGATTTGAAGGTAATGGTTTTGTAAGCTGAAGCAATTAATCCGGTAGAATCGGACTTGGCCAGTCCTATACGCCTTTCGCCGAAATCAATGCCGATTAATACTCCCTGAATCATATAACAAATCTAAGCGCCGTTACTTATTATGTCAAACCAATTCCGCCGATAATCGGCCTTATACTGTCCGGCGCACCAATTTTGTTGACTCTAAGATTACTATGGGTATATTGGCTATGTCATTAAATTTTCAAAGGCGATTGTATAAGCGATTTATGCGGGCTATTGCTTCAATCTTAATTTTTGCCTTCACGGTTCCAGCCGCTTTTTATTCACCGGCCGATTGCGATTCAACGGTTGTCGATTGGTGTCATAGCTCGATCTATTCCGATTCCACGGATGATATCATTGAGCTTGCCGATACTCTGATTGGCGGTCAAAAATTTATCCGCCGGGGGATAGTTATAGAGCAATCGCAGGAGGAGGTTTGGATGGCGCTGACCGATACGGCGGAAATAAAGAGTTTTATGCCTAAATTAAAAAGGTATGATGTGATAGAAAATTACCCTGATTCCCAAAAGGTCTTTTGCTCGGGCAAACCCCATTGGCTTCTTAAGACCTTCAGTGTCATTTTAAGCGTGAAGCTGCATCCGCCGGAAGAAATATCATGGGAGCGTATAGAGGGGGACCTTAAGTCGCTTCGAGGATTCTGGCGGCTCTGCCAAAGGAAGGATGGAAAGACGATAGCCGTTTATGGAATTCAGTGCGAGCCCGGCTGTTTTGTCCCGCAGTTTCTTATTAATCGGGGATTAAAGAAAGATTTGCCCGGAATGCTTAAGGGTGTCAGGTCGCGGGTGGCCGAAAGGGCAAAAAATAATGTCTTATCCAATAAGTACAAATTTTGATTGACACCGGGTAATCCACAGCCCGTCACGCGGTCGGTCTTAAGGAACGACCATTTAGATTTAATAATTTAGAGGGATTGTGCGCGGCAGGCTTTAGCCTGCCCGAAGTTTTGTAGGTCAAAATCCCCTCGGGGGAAGGGTGCGGTGCTGGTGGGGGGTTTTGACATTTATATTTAAAAAGTCAAAAGCCTTCGGCATTTTGACCTACTTTGACTGGTCTCATTTTTCAGAATGTAGCGCAAAAAAATCCCGAAGGGTTTTGCGACCTGTGCACGGCAGGCTTTGGGGGGCTTGTTGAAAAACCCAGTAGGGCAGGTGCCCTGCGCACCTGCCGAATTAATAATGGCACGAGCGCGGGGCTCATGCCCTACCAATCTTCACTTTTTGGATTCTGGCTTTTGCCAGAATGACAGGTTGGAGGTCATCATGGGTCATGATGGAGGCACATCGCCATAAATCTATCAAATAATCAGTGTTTCTCTCTGCTTAAAGCAATTTCCTCGACCGCCTTAATAGCCGTGCGGATTTCATCTTCCGTATTAAAAGGGCCAACCCCGAAACGAACCATACCATTAATTTTATCAGTCCCCAGTTGCTGATGTACCAGCGGCGCACAGTGGAGTCCGGTCCGGCAGGCGATATTGTAATCCCGATCCAGCCTGGCACCGATATCCGGAGCCTCAAGATTATTGATGTTGAAAGCCAGAGCGCCGATATGGCCGTTCAAATCATCCTGGCAATATAAAGTCACGCCATCAATTTTCCGCAGGCCGTCACGGAGTATTTCCAGCAATCTCATCTCTTGTTTATGAATGTTGCTTATCCCTTTTTTTTCAAGCCATTCGACTCCGGCCTTAAGACCGGCGATTCCAGGCAGATTGGCAGTCCCGTATTCCAATCGGTAAGGATATTCCTCGAGATGCGTGCGAACAGCCGAGCTTATTCCGGTTCCGCCGGCGCGGGTATGCCGAATTTCAATACCCTCGCGAACATAAAGCCCACCGATTCCCATTGGCCCCATCAATGATTTATGCCCGGGAAAAGCGATCAGATCCAGGTTCATTTTCTCCATATCAATAGGGATTGTCCCCGCCGTCTGCGAAGCATCAATTAGAAAAGGAATTCCCCTTTCCCGACAAATCCGCCCGATTTCCCCTATTGGCTGAACGGTACCTATAACATTGGACCCATGAATAACGGCTACTAATCGGGTATTTTTCTTAATCTTCTTCCGGATATCCTCAGGATTAACAAAGCCGCGGCCGTCAAAGGGGATATGATCAACTTCAACATTATTATATTTATAGAGATGATATAATGGACGCAGGACCGAGTTATGTTCAAGATTGGTGGTGATGGCATGATCACCCTCTTTGAGAAGTCCGAATATGGCCAGATTGAGAGCGTCGCTGGCATTAGACGAGAAAATCAGTCGGTTTGGATCGGTGCCGTTAAAAAATTTTGTCAGAAGTTTCCGGGTATCAGCTA
>JAPLUS010000468.1 GCA_026397495.1 Candidatus Zixiibacteriota bacterium
CTCTTCTTATAGGAAATATCGGCGACCCCAAGACCAAAGACCCCCTCTGTAAGCGGCTGTCTATTGAAGAGGATATTGAAGTTAAGAGAAATATAAAATTGGCTTTAGCCAAGCTGGGAGATACTGATTTTCAGAAAGAAATAGGATCATATTTAGGTAATCCCGATGAGCGTCTCCGTTATAGGGCTATCGAAGATCTAAAATATATAAACGATAAACGGCTGACCAAACTGCTTTTGCCTTCACTGGATGACACCGGCCGAGCCAATCTGGTCAGCGATAAAAGCGAAACAACCCCAAGGTTTGCCCGGATTTGCGATGCCGCTGTTACGTTGGTAGCTTATCTCTGTAATAATCCGTTTTCATTTGAGGTATCCAATATGAAGATATATTCAGCTGAGGAAATTGAACAGGCCAAAGAGTTCCTGAGTTCCTTGAAAGATTAATTATAAGTCTGAGGGCAAAATGGCTAATAACTACTTCAATATTGAGCTTCCTGATGGCTGGCAAGACCAGACCATTTACACTTATATGGGGCCCGAGGATAATGGAATTCGCCATATCTTAACGCTCATTATAGACAAGGATATTGACCGAATGGAGCTGGCTGATTTCGCCCGCGAGCGGATTGATGCTCTTAGCGAAACTCTCCAAAGCGTTGAAATATTGAAAGATGAGGAAAAAACAATTCCCAATGGTCGAACGGTGCATGAGTTTGTCTATAAATGGGTGCCGGTAGACGGACAAATAGTGTTCCGCAAAAATATATTTATGGTAATTGATGGTGTCGGCTATACCTTTGCGGGCAACTTCACCAAAAAAACTATCAAAACCATCGGTAGTGAAGTTGACCAGATTATAAATTCCTTTATGCCCGGCGGAGCAACTGAGCAAATTTAAGAAATGAATACGAAATTCACTAAAGCGACCGACACCCAGCATCAGATAAAGTTGGAATCTTCTCTTATTTCTGCCATGTGGCGTACCGGCGCTGCCATAGCCGGGGAAAAAGTATCTTTTGAAGTTCTTACCGCTTTTGTCGGCAATGGGGCAGATATTAAAATCACAGGAAAAAGCGATAAGGGCAAGAAGCTGGGCAAGATTAAGGGTGAAATAAAAAACAACAAATATATCGGTGAATTGGAAATACCGGCCGATACCCAGCTTGGAGATTTTGTCTATTTTGAAGTTGATCTGCCGCAGAATGGTCTTAACGGGCAATCCAATAAAATACAGGTCTATCCGCCCATTGAAATTACCAATATGAAGTGGAGTGCCAAAGAAGCGCGGGAGGGGGATTTACTTACCCTCTCAGCTGATATCAAGGGGGCTGAAGAAGGAACTGATCTCATGGTGCTTATCTATGAATATGATAAAGATGCCATTCATGACCGAATAGCACAGCTCCCGACGACCGTTAAAAGTAAGAAGATGGAAATTTCCTGGGAATATCAGTATATAGACCGGACTGGGGATATTCCCACCGATGGGGAAATGAAGAAGTACAATAAAAATTATGCTCATCCTG
>JAPLUS010000232.1 GCA_026397495.1 Candidatus Zixiibacteriota bacterium
TGTGCCGAGGGCGCCCTTCAGGAACCACTCCTATATCTTAGTCTGTATTTCAAAGCACACCGCGACGATTACTATAATCATCTGCAAAACATTCGTGAAAATGGCGACTGGGAAGGTTGGCTTAAATTTTTCCTCAGGGGAATTCATGAAACGGCGGATCAGGCAGTACACACAGCCAAAAGGCTGGTGCAACTATTTGAAGACGATAGGAAGAAAATACAGCCAGTGGGCAAGGCCGCCGGTTCGGTTTTACGTGTTCATCACGTTCTGCAGCAGTCACCCATAATATCAATCAAGGCTGCGGCCGATAAAACCGCTCTTACCTTTCCCACTGTCAAAACCTCATTTGATAAACTTGAGCAACTGGGAATGGTCTCGCTGCTGCCCAAGACAAGGCGATCTAAATTGTATAGTTACACCCAGTACATTGGTATTTTGAATCAGGGGACAGAATTGTAGAATCCCTTAAAAGAGGGCTTGTTATAAGACATACTAAATTTGATATATCAAAATAAATCGGAATTCGGAATATCGAAACGGGGGATCAAAATCGATATAGATCAGGCTATATAAAATGTATAGAATGGGACATAATTCACATATTAATCAGGGCACAATTATGGATTGGGATGGTCGCGACAAGTAATGTTTGATGATGATATTGTTAAGCGTTTGGAGTCAGTTCCAGAAGCATCAAAAACCATAAAAGAGCTTTTTGACCATGCTCGGGATGTCTCCGAACAGCGAGTGTTTACTACAATAGTGGACATAGAGTGCTGGATACAGGATGGCAAAAAGCAATTGATCTCTCTGCCAATGCGCCATTGGGTTGTCCAGCAATTCGGTGAGTACTTCAACCAGGTCAACTGCCCGATTGCAAAAGTGCTGAACAAATCAAAGGCGAATTTGCTTCGAAGGTTACAGATGGTGGCGTATAGCCAGTTTTGGGAGTGTCACGCTATACAAAGGTTATTGACTCAATTAGTGAGAATAGCTCAGGGTAAACCATATGATCCTCGCCTGCTGATCGATAATCGTCCTAACACATCCAACATCTATAAGTCGTTGATTGCAGAAGTGAATCGCCTGCAGTTCATGCTCGCGCAATCTCTCAATGTGATATATTACAGTCAGATTAGAAACGCCATTGCGCACAGTGAGTTTTGTGTGCTGGATGATTACATCATGTTTTTCAATTATAATAGTAAGGTCAAAGAGCATTTACCTTCGGTGAGACTCCAAACATGGGACAAGCTATTCGGAATTACTAGCGAATTCATCATAGCTCTTTTTGAAACGCATGAGGCTTATATGAGAGAGCTCAAAAATAGGACTCCATACAAAATAGAATTGAAAGAGTTTGGGGGTTCATTTTCATTATTGCCGCCTAAGGGAAGAAGCTGGATAGTTTGCTCTTAATAGCTTCGGAATATGGCACTAATTGTGAGGGATAGATAGGTTTTTTTGCACGCATAGTGCTAATTGGAAGTGATGCCTGTGGTCAGAAAACGAAAAACCGGCCGGAATATTCTATTATATCTCTCTGTATTTATCTTTGTTTTTGCCAGTGTATTCGTGGGAACATGGATGACACGGTCGTTTAAGGAAAACGAAGTGCGTAATCGGTGGGGTACAGTCCACGGGAAAATCATATCTTCCCAGGTAAAGACAAGTTTAAGCCGCCCGTCAAAAAAAACAAAAAGGGGGAGTTTGTATTTTCCAGCCATAACCTATGCATATTCCATAAACGGGAGGGACTTCTTGGGAGAATCTTATAGTTTTCTCCAATGGTCAACGTCAAATAGAGCCGAGGTTGAAGCAATCGTTGCTCGGTTTACACCGGGCAGCGCTGGCAGCGTTTTCTACAACCCGCAGAATCCATCTGAATCTGTTTTGAACCCAATTGTTCCCGAGAAACAAGTCTATCTTGGCATTGCCGGTCTCGTGGGCTATATAATAATTCCTTTCTTGCTCATCAAGTGGAGAAAACTCAGGAAAAAAACAAATCTTTTGAAAAATCAGGCAAAATCAGATCATAGCTAATATGGATACTTGTAGAGTAGTCTAAAATGATACAAATAACTGCTCTCTTGGTATTAATCGGGATTTTGGTTGCGGCTTGTCCCGCTCTGTGGCGGGATGTGACCTGCCACCTTGGTCTATAGGGTTTATCAATACTCTCTTTAGATAGGTTACCAGTTTTCGATCAAGAAAGTTATGTCTTTGTCGGATAACATCTTAAATATTTATCGTTTAGAAAATATTTCTTGCAAATTAAAGGAAAGGCCACTATCCTTTAATGAAATTATCAAGATTAAAATTCTTTTAATTTAGCGCTGCTATCTTATGGAAAGAAAAACAGGCGATTAGTTTTTGGGCTATTTTGATATTCTATTGGCCGGCGATAACCCGCGCAATGGTAAAGCCATCGTATCCTTTGCTCCCCACGGTCTGGATCACCGTAGCGCTTACGCGCGATTCGGCGGCCATAAGCTCATGGAAACGGCGCACTCCCCTGGCACCGGGATCAACACTATCAGGATTGACCACCTCCCCCCTCCGGATAACATTATCGGCAATAATCAAACTTCCAATCAAGGAGAGTTTCAGGGACCAGAGGAAATAATCAGGATAACCTGCTTTATCGGCATCGATAAAGATCATATCAAATGGGTCGCATCCTTCGGCGACAAGTTGCGGCAGCGTGTCCAGCGCCGGGCCAAGACGCAGTTCAACTATCCCGGACAGGCCGGCGTGCGCGACATTGGCACGGGCAACTTCCGCATGCTTCGGGTTGTTCTCCAGCGTGATAAGACGGCCGTCGGGAGGGAGCGCCCGGGCCAGCCAAATTGTACTATAGCCACCCAGAGTGCCGATTTCGAGAATACGGTTTGCCTTTTGAGTCTGTGCTAAAAGCTGCAATAGTTTCCCCTGACTCGGCGTCACATTGATAGGCGGCAGACCGGCTGCGGCACTCGTCTGAAGAGCGGCATCCAGTACCGGATCGGAGGGTACAAATAAATCCGTGATATAGCGGTCAACCGAGTTCCATTGTTTCTGTGTCATAGACAATTCCTCATGCCAATAATTATGTCGTGAGCCGGCCTTCGACTATGGTTTACTTTCAATATATTTCAGACCTGAGGCTTGTCAAGATGCGGCATGATCTTACGATAGCAGAAAGGACAGAACGGTGTTCTGTCCCTACGGAAAATTGGGGACAGACGAAATTGACTAAATCTTACTAATTTCGTAAAGCGAAATTCGAGAGGATTTCTACGCGATGAGAAAAAAAGAGATTTTGTAGTGACAGAACAGCGTTCTGTCACCTTGTCTTCCAATCGACGACCGGACAGGCTAAAGGGAGTGTTGATAAAGGCACGTATTCGAGATTAAGCAATTACGATGTCGGGTTTCTCATCTCCACCTGCGGTGGAGCTTTCGGAACACCGACCTACAAAACTTGTCCTTCAATCGATGGCCGGGCAGGCTAAAGCCTGCCGCGCACAGACGCAACTCAAGAAATTTCCGGTGTTGTCAGAAACTCTATTCCGCCCCGTCATTCCGCCTACGGCGGATTTTCTGACACCGATTTAACCCGCTCGAAACTCCTTGATTTTCTTCCAAATTTGTGTTAAATATAGCCGCGAGTAAGTGCGGCTTGAAAATGACCGCCTCTGAATAAAAATGACCTTGGGGCAGTAGCTCAGCTGGGAGAGCACCACGTTCGCAACGTGGGGGTCGGCGGTTCGAACCCGCTCTGCTCCATTAGAATTTTGTAGCTTAAATGGTGTGCTAGACGGGGAGTTAGCGGCGCCCTGTAACCCGGAATCCGCTATACCGGGGTTTAATTCCCACCGGCGGACTCGACCATTTTTTGTGCGGAAGGAGTAGGCGGCGTTGAAAGTCGGGTCCTGTACAATATAGACGCATCGAACCCCGCCAGGACCGGAAGGTAGCAACGGTAGGTGATTGTTAATATGTGTTGCGGGTCAACCTGATTGGAGCCGGTTATTCTGGAAACCTTCCAATGGAGGTACAATGGTGGGTGCACACCGTAAATTAAAAAGAGCTGTTCGGATAGATTTTTTGTTAGACCATAAATGAAAAAACCCTAAGAGAAATCGTTAATGTCATATCAGATTTTAGCTCGAAAATACCGGCCGGCTCAATTTGACGATATCATAGCGCAGGAGCATGTTACCCGGACTCTGAAAAATGCCCTCACCTCGGGGCGGTTATCTTCAGG
>JAPLUS010000220.1 GCA_026397495.1 Candidatus Zixiibacteriota bacterium
GGTTCCAGTTTTCCCTTACAGACTTTTTTATAAAATTCCGGCTTCATCCCCTTAAGGTCAATATTTGCGGCATCCACAATAGGTAGAAGCTCTTTTAGCGGTTCCGGATTGATATAGCCATTACTGACCAAAACATTTTTAAGGCCAGCCGCTTTAATCAGGCGCCCGGCTTCCATGATATATTCAAACCAAATCAATGGTTCCGTGTAAGTATAAGCTACCCCGATTGAATTATGCTTCTGAGCCAAAGACACCAAATCGGCAGGAGCCGCAAAATGGGTCGGCACCTTCATCTGTGATATTTCCCAATTCTGACAGTTGTCACAATGAAAATTGCAGCCATTGGCGCCGGTAGAAAATATGATTGAACCGGGGTAGAAGTGATAAAGCGGTTTTTTTTCAATCGGATCGTAGCTGATAGTTACCAGCTCGCCAAAATTGTCAGTCATAAGAATACCGTTGCAATTAAGACGAGAACCACAAATACCAACCTTCCCCTCACTGAGAATACAGTTGGCCGGACAGAGTCGGCAATGGATTTTGTCATCTCCCAGCTTTTCAAAATATTCGGCTTTAACAAGCATGATAAGGCGGCCCCAATTATCGACTGATTATATATTTTATACCCTCAAGAATATTATCCGCGACGAGCTCCGGCTTGAGTAAATTCGAACTCTTCAGTTTCTCTTCTTGTTCACGGCCATATCCGGTTCGAACCAGGATGCCTCCGGCCCCAACAACATAAGCCAGATTCACATCGGACATCATATCACCAATAATATAAGAACGAAATGGGTTGATGTTATGTTTGGCACAGGCCGCCTCTATCATACCGGGGGCCGGCTTCCGACAAGAGCATTCAATGCTATAGGCCGGTATCTTCCCCGACGGCAAATGAGGGCAATAGAAAATATCATCAATAATCGCCTCTTCTCTGTGGAATATATCGAGGACACGCCTATTGACAGCGGCTACTGTTTCCTCTGTGAAAAGGCCTCTGGCAATTCCCGACTGATTGGAAATTACAATCACCTTAAAACCCGCCCGCCTGGCCATTTTAACCGCCTCTATAGCATTCTCTTCCGCTTCAACTTCGTCAGGATCTTTTATGTAATTCTTTTCTTTTATTAGCGTCCCGTCGCGATCTATAAAAACCGCCTTGGTTCCTTTGGCATCATGCTCCAATATTTGGATAGCTTTGCCGAAGACATCAGCAACTGAAATCCGTGTAAAACAGAATTGCTCTTCTCGGTAACAGGAGCGTTTCCCATGCAGAGAGCAAGGTCGGCAAAATTCATCAACCTGCATTATTATATCCTTCATTCCTCGGGGGCCAAAACCTAAAGTTGGATGAGTTGGGCCAAAAAGAGCCAATACCGGCGTTCCCAGAGCCGAACCAAGATGAGAGAGAGCAGAATCGTTGCAAACTAACAAATTCGATTCGGCCACAATATAGGCCAATTCATCAAAGTCGGCATTCAGGCGGACCCGCAATCTGGCCGGAGGGATTCTTTCATATATCATTTCCGTACTGCAGTCTCTCTCGGATAAAAGAAAGACAATATTCGCCGGCAGATTATTACCTATTTCGATAGCCAATGCCTCAAACTTTTCCATCGGCCATTGCTTTGTCGGAAAAGAGGCACCCGGCGCAATAGCCACAGTCGGCAGATCATTCCTGCTCGTCCCTGCTCGACCGGCAGGCGAGCGGCAGGCGAGTTCAAACTGCAGTAGTTTATTATTCCGTTTGGGAAGCTTCAAGACAGGCCGGAAAGCATAGACACTGCCGCCGGAATCGCGGATAGCACCATTATAGAGATCAATCGTATGCGGGGCATTCAGGGTAAGTCTTTTCCACCCATTCCGCATCA
>JAPLUS010000091.1 GCA_026397495.1 Candidatus Zixiibacteriota bacterium
AATTGCCTTAATTTTGGCAATCCCTATAAACCGGAAATATATTATGGCTTCTCTGAGACGGTTGCTGGAATGAGTGAAGCCTGCCGAATTTTTGGCACTCCGGTAACCGGCGGGAATGTTAGTTTCTATAACGAAGATCCCGAGCATGCCGTTTTTCCGACGCCGGTGATTGGGATGTTGGGGATGATTAATGATATAACAGATATTACCACTCAATTTTTCAAGGACGAAAACGATCTGATATTCCTGATGGGGGAGAACGAAGAGGAATTAGGAGCTTCGGAATATCTTCATACTATTTTTGGCAGGACGGTTGGTCCGGTGCCCGATTTGAATCTGCCTTATGAAAAGAAGATTCAGGAAACCTTGCTTTCCGCCATTAAAGCGGGGCTGATAAAATCGGCGCACGATGTTTCCGATGGGGGGTTGGCGACGGCGCTGGCGGAGTGCTGTATTTCCAATCGGGAGAAAATGATGGGAGCCAAATTGTACCTCGATTATAATATGCGCGAAGATTGTCTCCTTTTTGGCGAAACCCAATCACGGATTATAGTAACGGCCGTTTGGGATAACGCCGAGAAATTGGTTGATCTTTGTATTGAAAATAAAGTGCCGGTGGCGGCGATTGGCCGGGTTGGCGAGAAGAGACTGGTAATAAATGATTTGATTGATCTGCCGCTTTCATCAATGGCCGATGTTTATTATAGCAGTCTAAAGAAGATGATGGAGAGGGTGGAGTAGGGGGGGAAGGCCCACCGCAAGCGGTAGGGCGACGGTGATTCCAAAATGATAGAAATATTAATTGATAATAATGCTTTTGTGCAACTATGCGTGAGGGATAATTATGATGGTTTGGTCAGCATATTTAATAACCTGTATAAAGAAAATAAGTTGGGCATAAATTTTAATATCCTTGCTTTCTTGGAGCAACTTGAGGGTACAAATAGTGATGCTGCTTTTAATAATGCACGGGACCGAATTTGTAAGGCGGGCAAGTTGACATCCAAGAATTTGCTTTTACCGCCAGATGATTATGCGCGTATGGCGATCGGAATACTGAGTGAAGATGAAACAAAAACTATTGGCAAGAATTGGTTTAATGTCTTTGAATCATTGTGCATATGTTCTTCAAGGAGCGATTTCAATGAAACACTTCAAAATCTAAAAAAGGAATTTAGATCCAAGAAAGATGAATTTGGGCCAAATATGTTGAGCCTTCAGATTTTAAGTTCAGAGATTTTCCAAAGGAATAATATAAATGATATTGAAAAATTTTTATTGGATAATAAGCCAGTATTGGCCAATGTAAGAAAGAAAATATTTGATAAGGTGATCAACTCTTTAATGCTTAATATGGCGCGAAAAATATATCCATCGGACCTACAATTCCGTAAATCTGCATTTTGCCTCTGCGTATATGTTAATGTATATATCAATTATCTGGTAAAAATATGCCGGAAAGCCATGACTGCGAGGGAAAGTGATGAGGTTGATTTGCTTCAAACAATATATTTGGCTTCATGTGATTATTTAATCACCGAAGATAAACAATATCGCGATCTAATAAATAATAATCCATTTGATGATTATTTGCATGGTAGAGCCATAGATGTTGCCTCATTCCTTAATATGATTGAAGATGATTCGATATTTAGGTGCAAGCGAGCGGCTGATAATCATACTCGGCTGAAATTTGCTTAAGCTCACAAATGAGTTATTGATAGAATATTTGAGATTTGCTTAGCTTTTGCTAATATAGTAAATTGCGCAGTCCCACCGCAAGCGGTGGGCCACCACAGCTATATACTATCTATCCGGCTATACACATTTACTGTCATACTGGCGGAAGCCAGTATCCAGAATGGGATTGTAGATAACTGTCCAATCCGGATGCCGAGTAAATCCCGCATGATATTTTGTGATTGACCGGGTGGCAGGCCATCTGCTTTTGACATTT
>JAPLUS010000214.1 GCA_026397495.1 Candidatus Zixiibacteriota bacterium
GTTCCGTATCAAAAGGAGATATCATTAGATTTTTCTCCCATGGCAAGCAATTTGAGGTTGACGAAGTGGGCTTCCGACAGCTGGTCAATTTCCCGCTTGATTCTCTTTCGGCCGGAGAGGTCGGGTATCTCTATGCCGGTGTTAAAGAAGTTTCCGACACCCGTGTGGGTGATACTATCACGAAGGTAAACAATCCTGCCGCTTCGCCCTTGCCGGGATTTGTGGCTGTTAAACCAATGGTTTTTTCGGGCTTATATCCGGCCATTGCCGAAGATTACTCTATGCTCCGCGATGCATTGGAGAAACTGAAACTAAATGATGCCTCTCTGTCATTCACTCCGGAAACATCGGCGGCCCTGGGATTCGGCTTCCGCTGTGGTTTCTTGGGAATGCTCCACATGGAAATTGTTACCGAGCGATTGGCACGGGAATATAACCAGATCATCATTAATACTGTCCCCAATGTGGAATATATAGTTCACCAAAGAGGCAAAAACGATCTGACCGTCGATTCACCATCGGAGATGCCGGAGGCAGGCAAAATTGATTCTATTGAAGAACCAATTGTCGATGCTAAAATCATAACCCCCCCTGATTCTATCGGTACCATAATGCGACTCTGTACGGAGCGCCGGGGAATTTATAAAAACACCGAATATCCAACGCCGGCCCGAGCTGTTCTTAGTTATGCTTTTCCTCTTTCCGAAATCATCTTCGATTATTATGATAAACTGAAATCAATTTCTCGCGGATATGCTTCGCTTGATTATGGTTTGCCTTTTTATCAGAAATCAAATCTGGTTAAACTGGATATCCTCATTAATGATGAGCCGGTTGATGCTCTTTCGGTTATTATTCACCGTGATAAGGCCTACAAGTACGGGGTCAATTTGACGGAGAAACTGCGGACGCTAATCCCTCGCCAGCTTTTTGAGGTGATAATTCAGGCGGCTATAGGGGGAAGAATTTTGGCGCGCGCTACGGTCAAGCCGCTTCGCAAGAATGTAACGGCCAAATGCTATGGGGGCGATATTACCCGCAAGCGAAAGCTTCTGGAGAGACAAAAAGAGGGTAAAAAACGGCTTAAACAAATCGGAAAAATTGAAATCCCGCAGGAGGCATTCCTGGCGGCCTTAAAAGTCGAGATGTAACAATGGGCTTTATCTCCGACCTACATCGTTAAAGGATTGTGTCGAAGATTACAATGAATAAGCAAATCTGACAAATGAATATTCCTATAATAGTTCTGGCCATAGTCTTTCTCCTCATCATCATCCGGCAAGTGGGAAATATCCGGCTGCATATATGGCAAATAATGCTTCTGGGAGCGCTTGTGGTTATGATAACAGGGCAGATATCTCTCACCCATGCCCTGAAGTCAGTCAATATCGATGTTATGCTTTTCCTCCTGGGAATGTTTATAGTGGGACAGGCCGTAGATCAAAGCGGCTATCTTTCGCACCTTTCAAGTAAGCTGTTCCAAAAAACGGGGAGTGTCGATAGACTTATGATTAATATCCTCTTCGGGGCAGCAATTGCATCGGCTTTTCTGATGAATGATACTCTGGCAATTATTGGAACCCCGGTAATGTTGCTGCTGGCCAGGCAGAATAGAATTTCTCCAAAATTATTACTTCTGGCGCTGGCTTTCGCGGTAACTATCGGCAGTCTGGCCAGCCCTATCGGTAATCCGCATAATCTTTTGATTGCCATCAATGGCAATATCCGCGCTCCCTTTTTGACCTTTCTTAAATTTCTTTTAATCCCTTCCATAATCAATCTCCTTATCGCTTATTTATTTTTGCGGATATTCTACAAGAAGGAGTTTGAAAATAGGAGCGTGCGTGACGGCGAAGAGATGATCAAAGACCACCGCCTGGCCGCCCTCTCAAGAATTTCCTTAATGCTTCTGGTTTTATTGGTAGTCGCAAAGGTAATCGCCGCCTTTTGGAGCAGCTCCCTTGATTTCAGGTTGACCTATATCGCTCTTATCGGCTGTTTACCGATTATTATTTTCAGCCCCAAGAGATTTCAAGTGATAAAGCGTATTGACTGGGCCACCTTGATATTCTTTGCGGCTATGTTTATTCTGATGGCCTCAGTCTGGGAATCGGGATTCTTTCAGAAAGTCCTGGCCGGATTGAAGCTCGATATAACCTCCCCGGTCGTGATCTTATCGGTCAGCGTTCTTATGAGTCAACTAATATCAAATATCCCTCTGGTTGTGCTCTATATGCCGATTCTCCTGCAAGCCGGAGCCACAACCGGCGCCTTGATTGCGCTGGCGGCGGGGAGTACTATCGCCGGCAACTTTTTCATTCTTGGGGCCGCCAGTAATGTCATTATTATCCAGAACGCCGAAAAAAAAGAGGGCATAACCTTAACTTTCTGGGAATTCGCCAGAATTGGTATTCCTCTCACTCTCGTGAATCTTCTGGTGTACTGGCTGTTTTTGCGGTAATTGACTTTCTTCTTTGTTTATCATAATTTTAACCCCGAATATGAAACGGGCAGAAGAATATTCAATTGCGACTCAAATATGGGCGCTGCGGCAACATGGTGAAGTCGGCCCGCGGACCTTTCGGGCACTAATGATACATTTTGGCTATCTATCGGCTATTCTGGAAGCTGAACTTGATGAGCTGAAAGGGATCGAGGGTTTGGGCGCCAAAAAATCACAAAAGATATTTGATAGTTTTGCCTTTCTCGATAAAGCCGAGGAATTTATCGGGGCGCTTAAAGTCCGAAATATCGGCATTAGTACCATTTTTGACGAAGACTATCCTCAATTATTTATGGAGCTAAATGATCCGCCGCCAATAATATTTTATCGGGGCCGACTCCCGGACAATAATGAAAAGACGGTCGCTATTGTCGGTTCCCGCAAAGCGACTAGTGAGGGAATGAGAATCGGAGTCGATTTGGCGCTGGGCCTGGCCCGGAAATCAATTGCCATTGTTTCCGGTTTGGCGCGCGGTATTGATGCTTCCGCCCATATCGGCGCCCTCAAGGCCGACGGACGTACCTATGCTGTTATCGGATCGGGCTTTGATCATATTTTCCCGGAAGAAAATCGTCCCCTGGCAGCGGAATTGGTGCAGACCGGGGGGTTGATTTCGGAATATCCGCCGGAGGAGAGATATGTCACCGGCCATTTAGTGGCCCGTAATCGGCTGACGGTGGGAATATCAAAGGCGGTGGTCATCGGGGAAATATTTAATGATTCCACCGGGACGCTTGATACGGCCACATTCTGTCAGGAATTGGGTAAGTGGATGTTTATTGTTATTGACGGCTGTGACCAGCCGGGTCGTGATAACTCCGGCGTGGAAAAAGTGTTGTCACTGGGTGCGATTCCAATTAATTCCAAAGATGGCATTGATATTATTCTCAAATCTCTTGTCTAGATGGTGGTATGTCTTCTCCTGATGGTTTTTACACAATTCAGAAGGTCGCCAAGATTGAGTTGAAGGTAAAGGGGTCGAAATTCATTGGCCGGGCTATTCCCTGTCTGACGCCCGAAGAAGCCGAAGAGATCTTGAAAAATACCCGCAAAGAATATTATGATGCCACTCACCATTGTTATGCTTATCAGACAGGACTTGGGCCGACGCGGCGATTTCGATACTCCGATAGCGGCGAGCCATCGGGAACGGCCGGTAAGCCAATCTATGACCAGATTAAGGGAAAGAAATTGACCAATTTAATAGTGATCGTAACGCGCTATTTTGGTGGAACTAAATTGGGAACCGGTGGCTTAACCCACGCCTATTCTCAGGCGGCCGGCGAGGTGATTGCCGGAGCCGGCATGGTGCAGGATTTTGTTACTGAGGAATTCACTCTTTTGGTTTCCTATAATGATTATAATGCCATTGAAAGATTGACACGGAAATGTGGCGGACAAATATTGAAGCGTGGCTCAAAAGGCCAAATTTCCGCTTTTTCTATCAAGTTGAGAAAATCATTGGTAAGGGAATTTAAAGAAATGGCCTTGGATGTTACCTCGGGAAGGGTCAAATTTGGATAAAGTAATTGACTGTCTTGGACTGGGAATCGCTCCCATTGATATACTCCTTCAAATTCCCCGATATCCTCAACCGGGAAATAAAATAGACGCTCTTAATATTACCATTCAGGGGGGCGGTCCCATTCCGACGGCTATGGTGACGCTGTCATGTCTGGGATTGAAAACCGGTTTAATTGCCGCTGTGGGAGAGGATATCTTGGGGGACTTTGTAATCGAGGAATTGGAATCCAAAGGTGTCGATACATCATTGATCATAACCAAGAAAAATTCCACGGCCATCGCGGTGGGGTGGATTGAATATAACAGCGGCCGTCGCACAATCGCTCTAAATCTTAAGATTCAAATCAAAGCTCGGGATATAAGAATCGGAAAATTGCCCACAACGCGGTCGGTGCATCTTGACGGTCGGGATCTGCCGGCCTGTATGAAATTGGCCAGCTGGGCACAAAACAACGATATTCCCGACGATGCCAAGAGCAATAGCATCCTTGAGTAAATTGTGCCGCGGGACAATTGTCGTAACCTCCGGCCTTAAGGGCTCGCTTGGCTATGAACCTCCGTTCGGGTATATTTCTCAGAAGGCCTTTAAAACAAAAGCTGTTGACACGACCGGCGCCGGTGATGTTTTTCATGGGGCTTATATTTTTGGCCTGCTAAAAGGATGGAGTCTAAAGAGACGATTAGAACTGGCTTCAGCCGCCGCCGCTATAAAGTGCACCCGCCCCGGCGGCAGAGCCGGCATCCCAAATCTTAAACAGGTGCAATCATTCCTGCGAAAGGGTTGTAAATAATATGCTTGATGTCGTTCAATGGTTAGTTTCAATTGACCAATCGCTGTTTATTTTTATTAACCAGACCCTGGCGAATCCGGTTACTGATTTTTTTATGCCTTTGGTTACGGCCGATTCGCATCTGAGGGTATTTTATGCTCTTTGTATGATGGTAATTCTGTGGAAAGGAGACAGGCGGCTGCGATATGCCCTGATTTTTTCCCTGATTACCCTTGTCATTACCGATCAACTCTCCAGTAGCATCTTCAAACCGCTCTTGGCGCGCCCGCGCCCCTGCCAGTCGCTCAATATACATCTTCTGGTTAGCTGCGGAGCCGGCTTTTCCCTGCCCTCATCACACGCCGCCAATCTATTCGGCCAGGCCTTTCTATTTAGAGCCATCATCCCCAGAACAGCTAAATTTCTTATTCCTTTGGCTATTGTGGTAGCCTTATCGCGGATATTTGTGGGAGTCCATTATCCGTTCGATATATTGGTCGGCTCTGTTATCGGCCTATTGGCGGGGACGGCCGTAGCCGGAACCTTCATGAAAATGTTTCCGGAAAAGGCCAAATAAAAATTATAGAAGGACTTCGATAGGGAATATACGGCTATTTCTTTTTAATCCAAAACTGACCGGAAAACTCAAGCGAGTCATTTTTGGAATTGAAATATTTTCCGGATAGAATGGCAAAGAATTGTGTCGCTTTGACGGAGTCAATCAGAATATATCCTTGATGGCAATAGTACATCTTGAGGGAATCGGGAAGATTAAAGCGCCCTATCAATTGACAAAGAGAACGGCCGTTGATATTTAGCGAGTCCCGGCTGACTTTTTCCGGCAAAGAAACGGCAATTCTATAATTGATTTCAGGTTCTATCTTAAATATTTCGGCTGAGAGTGTCCCCTGGGCTTGATCAGAAAGAATTTGTTCGGTAATCATAATCGTTCCCTGGCCGGACGCTAAAAGAATCTCCTCTGGTTTATCGGATATTCGATATCCATCCATATAGTAGCTGGTTTTTATCTGCGCCTCACGAACGACGCCTTCTTCGGCTATGTAAGAGTGAATCAGATATTTTTCGTGGCAGGCGATGATTGAAAAAAAGAGAAGACTTAAAATAAGTAATGATTTAGATTTCATCTAAATCGGCATTTCGACAATGCGGTATTTCTTGTGCATCACTCCCCCCATGTTTCCCGCAGACTTGCACATTAATTCGTTAGTCTCCAGAATCCACGATAACTCCGCCCATTGATACCCTTTGGCTAACCCTTTTTGGTAAGTATCGACATAAAATATACTGTCAATCCCCCGCTTCTGAAATTTAGGGATAACGCCCATCGTCAGCATACGAACACCCTTAATTTTCCGCCGGACCTTAGTATTCCAGAGGAGCTTGAATATTCCGGTTGGGAAAAGACGACCCTTCATACCGATAAAGACTTGATTGATATCCGGGACCGCCAACGAGAAACCGGCCGGTTCATCATTGACATACGCTATCAAAGCCAGTTCCGGCTCGACAATCTGCTTCAATCCCTTGGCCATATGGACAAATTCATCTTCCGGCATGGGGACAAAGCCCCAGTTGTGCGACCAGGCTTGATTATAGATATTATTAATAAGTTTGACTTCTTCATCAAAGCGGGACATATCAACCGACCGGAGTCGTATATGATTTCTTTCCTTAATTTTATTGACCACCTTCAATTGACGTTCCGAAATCGGCAGATCTCCGCTAATCAGATAAGCGTTTAGATCCATTACTTTCTTGAGGCCAAATCGTTCGGCCAATTTAGGGAGATAGGGCATATTATAGGGATTCATAACTGTCGGCGGTTTGTCGAACCCTTCAATCAAGAACCCGATTTCCTGATTGGTGGAAAAATTCATCGGCCCCCGCATCTTTTCCATCCCCTCGGCCTTGAGAGTAATCATCGCCACTTTGAAAAGCTTAGCGGCCACCTCAAAATCATCAATTGATTCGAAAAATCCGAAAAATCCAATTTTATCCTGATGAAATTGGTTGTGGTAATAGTTGACACAGGTAGCGATGCGGCCGACTGTTTTACCATCCTTAAGAGCCAAAAAATATTTGGTCTTGGCGCCGCGGTAAAAGGGATTTTTTTTCTTATTAAAAAATTCTTTCCGTTCAGAAATAAGCGGTGGCACCCAATTAGGCGTCCCCTTATAAAGCTTGAAGGGAAACATTATAAAAGATTTCATCTGTTGAGGCGATTCAACCTCGACAATTTCAATCTCTAAAGCCATAGCTTACCTCTTAGGAGATGACTCCCATCTGTTTACCAACCTTTTCAAAAACCTCGAGAACCCGGTCAAGATGCTTATCAGTATGGGTGGCCGTATAGGAAGTCCGTATAATAGCCATACCGGGGGCGACCGCCGGCGAGATGGTCGGATTGGCGAAAACACCATTTTCAAAGAGAGCTTTCCAGAATTTGAAAGTATCCATATCCTCGCCGATAAGGACTGGCACTATTGGTGTCTCTGATTGACGGGTATCAAAACCGAGTTTCCCCAGTTCCTGTTTCATTCGGCGGGCATTCTTCCAGAGGTTTATACGTCGCTCCGGTTCTGTCTCGATTATATCAAGAGCCGCCAAGACGGCCGCGGTTGCTGAGGGGGGAATAGATGCCGAAAAAATAAATGCCCGGGCAAAATGCTTAATATAATTGATAACCGACCTATCGGCGGCGATGAATCCGCCCAGAGAAGCAAATGATTTGGAGAAAGTTCCCATCGTGATATCAACCCGGTCGATCATATTAATAAGCTCCGCCGTGCCCCGACCCCCTTCGCCCAAAACGCCGATTGAGTGAGCATCGTCAATCATGACCCGGCTTCCATATTTCTTGGCGGCGGCAACCAATCCCGGCAGTTTTATGATATCCCCTTCCATCGAAAAGACCCCGTCGGCGACGATGAGTATCCCGCCGCGGAGACCCTTTTCAGTCAGGTTTTTAAGCACCCGTTCCAAATCCTGCATATCATTATGGGCAAATTTGACAATCTTCCCAAACGATAATCGACAGCCATCGACGATAGAGGCATGATCCGCACGGTCAATAACCAGCGTATCATTCTTTCCGACCAAACAAGATAGGGTTCCCAGATTGGTCTGGAAACCGGTTGAAAAGATTAGAGCCGCTTCCCGCTTCATAAATTTGGCCAGCCGTTCTTCCAATTCAATATGCAGGTCCAGGGTTCCGTTAAGGAAGCGAGAGCCGGTGCAACCGGAGCCGTATTTTCGGGCCGCCTCGGCCGCTGCCTCTTTGACACGAGGGTCGTTAGTCA